>JAMCPX010000048.1 GCA_023382265.1 Deltaproteobacteria bacterium
TGAAATCTTTGGTATGAAAGTATATATCAAGAACAAGAAAGGAGAGCTTATTACCCAACCCCATGATTAGATTTCTGGATGACAAGATGATACCTATTTCGGTTAGATTTTTACATGACTTGACAGGGTAGCTGCATCAGTGCGAAAGAAAAAAAGGCCGTATTGAAAAAATTGCCGCAATGTGTTAACATATATAAAAATGGATGAGATATTTGATCTTTTTACGACCTATCTTAGTGTAGAAAAAAACGCATCTGAAAATACCATAGAAGCGTACATAAGGGATCTGAAAGAGTTCTTCTCTTTCCTTGAATCACTGAATCCATCAAAAACTTTTAAAGATGTGAGTATTAGCGAGATCAGAGGATTTATTACCAAGCTTTTAAAAAAAAATAAAAAAAGCTCTGTAGGCAGAAAGCTTGCAACTTTAAAAACATTTTATAAATTCTTATTAAGAGAGCACATAGTAGATATGAATCCTGCAGAACTTATTTCAACGCCTAAAAAAGATAAAATGCTGCCAGGGTTCTTGAATATTGATGAGATGTTTGATCTTTTAACGCTGCAGGATACGGACCGATTTCCAGGATTGCGGGACAGAGCCATGCTTGAGCTGTTTTATGCAAGCGGACTGCGTGTTTCAGAACTCGTAGGACTGGATATTAAAAATATTGATATTAATATAAGGTATGTAAAGGTATTGGGTAAAGGCAGAAAGGAACGAGTTGTTCCGATCAATCAAAAGACCGCTGATGTATTGACCCGTTATATTGAAGCAAGAAGAGATTTTTTGAGCCGGAAACGTAATATTAAGAACGAAGGCGAGCCGTTATTTATTAACAGGAACGGCAAAAGGATTACAAGAAGAGGTGTGGGACTAATAGTGAAAAGGTACATATTGCTTGCGGGCATAAATAAAAATATAAGTCCTCATTCATTAAGGCATACATTTGCCACTCATCTGCTCGATTCGGGTGCCGATCTGAGAATGATACAGGAGCTTCTCGGACACTCTACTATATCAACAACTCAGATGTATACCCATACAAGCATGGATAAATTGTTAAAGGTGTACGATGATGCCCATCCAAGAGCACATAAAAAATAGATTACTCGCACTTTAAAGACAGGGGGTTTTAATGTTTAAAGGTACAACAATTATAGCTGTAAGGCATAACGGAAAAGTGGTTATGGCTGGAGACGGCCAGGTCACACTTGGAGATAGTATAATAAAACATACCGCAAAAAAGGTCAGAAGACTTTACAATGATACGATATTAGCGGGCTTTGCAGGCTCTACAGCTGACGCATTTACGTTGTTTGACAGATTCGGGACAAAACTTGAAGAGAACAGAGGAAACCTTATGAAATCGGCTGTTCAACTCGCAAAGGACTGGAGGACGGACAAGATCCTGCACAGGCTTGAGGCGCTTTTAATAGTTGCGGATAAGTCCCTTTCATTGTTACTTTCGGGGACAGGGGATATTATTGAACCCGATGATAATATAATTACTATTGGTTCCGGCGGTAATTATGCACTGGCAGCTGCAAGGGCAATGGTTCAATTTACAAATCTTGATGCAAAGGCAATAGCAGAGAATGCGCTTAAAATTGCTTCAGATATATGTATTTACACAAACAATAACATAATAACAGAAGAACTGTAAAAGAGGTATAATCTATGAAAAAGAGTAAGGAAACCGCAGAAAAAATGGATAAGCTTGAGCAGATAGAACCGACACATTCGCTCCTACCTTCTAACATAGTGCAGGAACTTGACAGATATATTGTAGGTCAAAAAGAGGCAAAACGTATGGTAGCTATAGCAATGAGGAACAGATGGCGAAGGCAGCATGTGTCGCCTGAAATGCGGGATGAAATAGCGCCGAAGAACATAATAATGATAGGACCTACGGGGATCGGTAAAACAGAGATAGCAAGAAGACTTGCAAAGCTCGCCCAGGCCCCGTTTATCAAGGTAGAGGCATCAAAATATACAGAGGTTGGGTATGTGGGTAGAGATGTAGAATCAATAGTAAGGGATGTTGTTGAAATAGCCGTCGGTATGGTCAGGGATGAAGAGGAGGAAAATCTAATCCCTAAGGCAGAAGAACTTGCAGAAGAACGATTGCTTGACCTGCTGTTGCCGGCAAAAAGAAAAAACCATGTAAAGCAGACAGAGAATGAGCAAAAAACGCCTGATGAAGAAATAGCGGAAAACACCAGGGAGAAATTCAGAGTCATGCTTAGAGCAGGGAAGTTTGATAATAGATATGTAGAGATGGATATAAACTACATGCCGATGCCTGTGCTCGAGGTATTTACAGGTATGGGCGGCGAAGGCATGGAATTCAACATGAAAGATATGTTTGAAAACATCTTACCAAAGAAAACAAAACGCAAGAAAATAAAAGTTCCTGAGGCGTATGATATGCTCGTACAGGAAGAGTTGCAAAAGATAGTAGATATGGATAAGGTTGTTAGAATAGCCATTAAAAAGGTCGAAGAAGCGGGGATCGTGTTTATAGATGAGATAGACAAGATCGCAAGCAAGGAAGGCGGATACGGGCCAGACGTTTCAAGAGAAGGGGTACAGAGGGATATTTTACCTCTTATAGAAGGAACGACCGTTATGACAAAGTATGGCATGGTGAGGACGGATCATGTGTTGTTTATAGCAGCGGGTGCATTTCATGTAAGTAAACCTTCAGACCTCATACCAGAGCTGCAAGGCAGATTCCCGATAAGAGTTGAGCTTGAACCTTTGACAAAAACGGATTTTGTAAGAATACTTACGGAGCCCGATAATGCCCTGATAAAGCAATACAAAGAGATGCTTAAAACAGAGCATGTAAATCTTGTTTTCACAAAAGAGTCGATAGAGAAGATTTCCGAGATCGCATCAATATGTAATGAAAGGATGGAAAATATAGGTGCCAGAAGACTTCATACGGTTATGGAAAAGCTGCTTGAGGACATATCGTTTAACGCAGATAAATATACAAACCAGACCATAAACGTAGATGAAAACTATGTTGTAGAAAAACTGAGTCCGATCCTGAAAAACGAGGATCTCAGTAAATATATTTTATAACCATGGAAGCGTATATCGAGAAGGCGTCTGTCCTTATAGAGGCTCTGCCGTATATAAAAAACTTTTACGGCAAGACCTTTGTGTTTAAATTCGGCGGTCATGCAATGCTTGATGAAAAGTTGAAGAATAATTTTGCAAGAGACATCATACTGCTGTGGTACATAGGTTTAAAACCCGTGGTTGTACACGGCGGAGGTCCCCAGATAGATGACCTGTTAAAACAGCTCGGCAAGGAAAGCAAGTTCATCGACGGATTGCGTGTAACTGATGAAAGAACAATGGACATTGTGGAGATGGTTCTTGTCGGGAAGATCAACAAAGAAATAGTCGGATTGATCAATCATCTTGGAGGCAAGGCTGTAGGCATAAGCGGAAAGGACGGCAAAATGCTGATCGCAAAAAAGGTCGAGATGAAAGACAGCGGGAGCGGAGACATACTTGATATGGGCAGGGTAGGTGATATTGTAAGCGCAGATACAAAGATTATAAGGACGCTCGAGCTGAATCACTTTGTACCTGTCGTAGCACCTGTTGCTGTTGGTGACGACGGCAGGGCTTTTAATGTGAATGCCGATGTTGCAGCAGCCAAGATCGCCTCCTCCTTGAAAGCCGAGAAACTCATTATTCTCACCGATGTTGACGGTGTGCTCGATGGTAAAGGTAAATTATTAACCAATATAAAATCCGGGGATGCCGAGGAGCTTATAAGCTCCGGTGTAATAAAAGGTGGCATGATTCCAAAGGTAAGATATGCCGTAGAGGCAATCAAGCATGGTGTAAAAAAATGCCATATTATTGATGGAAGAATCCCCCATGCCGTACTTCTTGAAATATTCACGCCGGAAGGTGTAGGAACGGAGATAATGTGAAATGGAAAACTCAGGATTAAATATTAAAAAGAAGAATACCATCGTATGAAAAAAAATACCACGATAACACGTGCCGATAATTTTATAATGCATACATACAAGAGGATACCCATTGTCATAACAAGGGGTAAAGGGATATATCTCTGGGACAATAATGGCAAAAGGTATATGGACTTCCTTGGTGCAAGGGGGGCTGCAAACACGGGTTACTCCAATCCTGACGTTGTAAAAGCAATTACAGCACAGGCAAAACAGCTCATACTCGTAACAAATGATTTTTATACCGCTCCGCAGGCAGAGCTTGCACGGTTGATCACAAAAAACTCTTTTGCGGATCAGGTATTTTTTTGTAACAGCGGCGCGGAAGCAAATGAAGGGGCAATAAAGCTGTCGAGACTATATTCATACAAAAAATATGGTCAGGGTAGGTATGTTATTGTAAGTGCAAATAACTCTTTTCATGGCAGAACATACGGTACGCTTTCGGCTACAGGACAAAAAAAATATCAAATAGGTTTTGAGCCAATGGTGCCGGGCTTCCGGCATGTGGGATTTAATGATATTGAGAATATGAATGCGGCGTTGGGGGATGATGTGTGTGCTGTAATACTTGAGCCTGTTCAGGGTGAGGGTGGAATTTATCCGGCAACAAAAGAGTACATCAAATTTGTAAAAGAGCAAACAAAAAAAATGGATATACTTTTGATAATGGATGAGGTTCAGGTAGGTCTTGGAAGAACCGGTAAACTGTTTGCATACGAGAATTACGGCATAAAACCGGATATTGTTACCATTGCAAAATCCATCGCAGGCGGAGTACCAATGGGTGCAGTACTTGCAACCAAAGCCGTATCTGTATATTTTGACTATGGAACACACGGTACAACATTTGGAGGTTCACCTCTTGCGGCATCTGCGGGTATAGCTGCGATAAACCATATCATAAAAAACAGGCTGTCCAACAATGCCAAAAGGCTTGGATCTGTAGCATTCAAACGCTTATTAGAGATAAAGAAAAGATATCCGGATAAAATAAAAGATGTAAGAGGCATGGGGCTTGCAATAGGTATAGAGTTTTATGATGCGGGTCTTGCATCAAAGGTTTTTGATGAATGTCTTAAAGCGGGTTTGATAGTCAATGTGACCGGCGGGAATATCATAAGATTTCTGCCGCCGCTTATTATAACAGAGCATGAATTAAAGATGGGAATAGACATATTTGAAAAGTCAATAGAACTGATTACCGTTAAACCGCCACTACTTTAAAACGGGGTTTTTGAATAACCGGCATAATATTGTTCTTTTTTTCTTATGAATGCTTACAAAAGCATAGAGGGGTAAAATATGAAAAATAATGAATGGTTAATATACGGTGCTTATGGGTATACGGGTAAATTGATTGTTCAGGAAGCTGTTAAAAGAGGACATAAGCCTATACTTGCAGGCCGCTCCGGAGAAAAGCTTAAACTAATGTCGGATTCATTAGGATTGAGAATGGCGGTGGTTGGGCTAAATGACAAAGATGCACTGAGGAAGCTGCTATCAGAAGTAAAGCTTGTTTTTAATGCAGCGGGTCCTTTTGTTCATACTTCAGAACCAATCATACAGGCATGCCTCGAGGCAGGAACAAATTATATGGATATAACAGGCGAAATACCTGTTTTTCAGAAAACCTTTTCTTATGATGAAAAAGCAAAAGAAAGGGGTATAGTTCTTATGTCAGGCGTTGGGTTTGATGTCGTGCCGACGGATTGTATGGCACGGTACGTATCCGATCATGTCATGGAGGCAAAGGAATTAGAGCTTGCTTTCTCAGGGCTTGGCAACCCAAGTGCAGGAACGTTTAAAACCATCCTCAACGTGCTGCCGGAAGGCGGTTTTATAAGAAGGAATGGAAAACTTACTCCCTATACACTCGGCAGGGGGACAAAAAAAATAAAATTCATCAATAAAACTTATACAGCAATGCCTATTCCGTGGGGTGATCTTGAAACAGCCTATCGCTCTACCGGCATACCAAATATTACAACCTATATGGTTTATCCTGATTATGCCGTACCTATCATTCGTTACGGTACACCCCTTATTAAAGGTATTATAAAGATGAACATGATAAAGGTATTGTCACGGAAACTTGTAGATAGGTTTATAAGCGGTCCGGATGAAAGAATGCTTAATGAGGGGCATTCCTATGTATGGGCAATGGCAAAGAATGAAAAAGGGGAGAGAAAAGAGGCATGGCTTGATACGGTTGAAGGCTATAGATTTACTGCTATTGCAGGTGTGCTTGGCATTGAAAAAGTTTTTCAATTAAAACTTAAAGGGGCATTAACACCTGCAATGGCATTTGGAGCTGATTTCGTTTTAGAGGTAAAGGGTACTAAAAGATATGATCATCTATAGTTATTGATCAGCATGTACATACCAATGCCTGCTGAAACGGATGCATTTAATGAACTTATCGGACTTTTCAAAGGGATCGAAACAGAATAATCGCACACATCAAACACCGGTTTCCTTATACCGTTTCCCTCGCTGCCGATAGCCAGGATTATCCCATTACCGGATTGTATATCGTTAAAGTTGTTTGTGCCGTTTTCATCCATGGCTATTGCAATAAGGTTATCCCTTTTTAGTGATTCAATCTCCGCCCTAAGGTTAGGAACAATTGATATGTTCATATATTCCGTAGCACCGGCCGATGCCTTTGCGACAGCAGGGGTTATGTATGAAGAATGTCGTTTTGTTATGATAACGCCGTGTACCCCGAGACACGATGCCGTCCTTATGATTGCACCCACATTCTGCGGGTCCTGGATTTCATCCAGCGCTATTAAAAAAGGTTTTTCTTTTTTTTGTTTTGCATAATCAAGCATATCTTTTATACCGGAGTATGGATATGTTTGAAAAATGCCTGCAACGCCTTGATGGTTTTGTGTTAGTGCGATGTTGTCGAGATCCCGTTTATCTACGATCTCTAAAGGCAGAGACAGCCTTTTGGAAAACTGCCTTATAATGTCTTCATATTTATCGTGCCTTTTACCTGATAAATATAATTTGACTGCTCTGCGTTTGCCTGCTTTTAAAGCCTCTATGACAGGGTTTACGCCGTACAATGTATCAGCCATCAAACCTCCATTTATTTTTTTGATAACACTAAATATAAAAAGAGTCATGCTTTAATTTTCCTACTCAGTCTAAAAATCAAGTACCACTACCGATAATTCAGCCATTTACAAAATTAAAATGTTGACATAACTTATGAAGTTGTGCAATTGCTTATCTATGATAAAACGTCTGGTTTTTATATTATTAATATTCATGGCCGGTTGTATAAATGTGAACGAGTCTGTTGTACTAAGGCTCAACGGCTCCGGCAGTATGCACGTTGCTTACTCCATACCGGAGGCATTGATCAAAGATCCTCAGCTGTTACGTAATGCCATGGCACAGACGGGTATTGTATTCCCTTTAACGGCGGATGAACTTAAAAAAGAATTCGCGGGGCTTAGGGGTGTTACCGTAAATAGTACAAAGACATCCATAAAAAAGGGCTATTATGTAGTCGGGGGAAGTGTTAAATTCAAGAATATAAATAATCTCGCAACAAATAATATTAAGTTTGTTAACCATGAGCTTAACGGAAATAAAGAGCTTGTTATAGATTTAATCAACACCATGAATAGGAGCCAGGAATCAAAATCACCCGAACCGATGATGATATACAGGGGTTCTCTTACCAATTTCAGAATAATGATAGATGTTAGTTTCCCGACCAATGTGATTTCCTCAAACGGAAAAATAAATAATAGGGATGTTACATGGGATGTTCCCATGAATGTGTTCCTTAAGAGTAAGGCGATGACAATGGAGCTTAAGGCAGTCTACAGCGGGCACCCTACGATATTTGACAGGATAAGGAACTTTTTTAGATAATGAAAGCTCTGATACTGAGTGGAGGCAAAGGAACAAGGCTCAGACCCATAACCCATACAGGTGCAAAACAACTTATACCAGTTGCTAATAAGCCAATACTCTTTTACGGCATCGAATCCATAAAAGATGCAGACATAACAGAGATCGGAATAGTAGTCGGAGATACCTCACAGGAGATAAGTGATGCTGTGGGAGATGGTTCAAAATTCGGCGTCAGTGTTACCTACATTAAACAGGACGCTCCGCTCGGCCTTGCACATGCCGTACTCATTTCAAAAGAATTTCTCAAAGATGATGAGTTTGTCATGTACCTTGGAGACAATCTTATAAAGGACGGTATTACAAATCTTGTAGAACAGTTTAAAAAAGAAAAACCGAATTCTCAAATACTGCTCGCCCATGTAAAAAACCCAAACCAATTTGGTGTTGCAGAGCTTGTTGATTCTAAGGTTTCAAGGCTTGAGGAAAAACCTTCGCGCCCCAAGACGGATCTCGCACTTGTTGGAGTTTACATGTTTGATAAACATATACATGATGCGGTTAGAGCAATAAAGCCTTCAAAAAGGGGCGAACTCGAGATAACGGATGCGATTCAGTGGCTTATAGATAATGGATATAATGTCTTACCTCATATAGTAAAAGGCTGGTGGAAGGATACCGGTAAACTCGAAGACCTGCTTGAGGCAAATAGAATGATGCTTGATATGCTTGAATTGAACATAATGGGTGATATCGATGAGCATTCAAAGGTGGAATTTAAAGTGGTTGTTGAAGAAGGTGCGATTGTAGAGCACTCAACAATCAGAGGTCCTTCAATCATAGGCAGGGATGCAAGAATATTGAACTCTTATATAGGTCCTTTTTCATCAATATCTTCGGGTGCGAGGGTTATAAACAGTGAGATAGAACACAGCATAATCCTTGAAAACAGTATCATAGAGGATGTTGATACAAAGATAGAGGATAGTCTGGTCGGCAGGAATGTTGAGGTTAGGAGAAGCACTGAAAAGCCGAAGGTTTATAGGCTATTGCTTGGAGATAACAGTAAGGTGGGATTAATATGATAGATGGTGTAAAAATAAAAAAATTAAAAGTTATCCCGGATGAAAGGGGTAAGTTAATGGAGATCTTGAGGAGCGACGAAGAGATATTCAAAAAGTTCGGCCAGGTTTATATGACAACGGCATATCCTGGCGTAGTGAAGGCATGGCATTATCATAAACATCAAACAGATAACATGGCAGTGGTTAAAGGCATGATGAAGATTGTACTTTATGACGAGAGAGAAGATTCAAAAACAAAGGGTGAGGTAAATGAATTTTTTGTAGGGGAACACAACCCTATACTTGTTGTGATCCCGGAAATGGTCTATCACGGCTTTAAATGTATAAGCGAGGATACGGCTATAGTTATAAATATACCTACAGCAGTATACAATTATACCCAGCCTGATGAGTACAGACTTGATCCTCATAAAAACAATATTCCTTATGACTGGTCAAGAAAGGATGGTTAATGCGGCTTCTTGTTACAGGCGGAGCGGGCTTTATAGGCTCTAATTTTATCAGGTATATCCTTGAAAAACATCCCGGTTATGACGTTGTAAATCTTGATCTCCTAACCTATGCGGGTAACCTTGAAAACCTTGATGAGGTAGCTTCCAATCCACATTATACCTTTATAAAAGGGGATATCTTGGATGCCTCTCTTATAAAAGGTATAATGGATAAAGGTATCGATGCCGTTGTAAACTTTGCAGCAGAATCACATGTGGACAGAAGTATACTTGAACCTGCCGCATTTATAAAAACAAATATCCTGGGCACCCATGTTTTACTTGATGCGGCAAGAGAGAGGCGTATATCAAGATTTATTCAAATCTCGACAGATGAGGTGTACGGTGCGTTAGGACCAACGGGCAGATTTACAGAAACAACGCCGGTTCATCCAAACAGCCCGTACTCGGCGAGTAAAGCGTCTGCAGATCTTATTACACTTTCATACTCCAGAACATTCAATCTGCCAGTGATCATAACGAGAACATCAAACAACTATGGTCCGAATCAGTTTCCAGAAAAGCTTTTACCCCTTGCAATCACAAATGTGATTGAGAATAAACCCGTTCCAATATATGGAGATGGTCTGCATGTAAGGGATTGGATATTTGTAACGGATAATGCCTCAGCAATAGATACGGTTCTTCATAAAGGTAAGGACGGAGAGATCTACAATATTGGTGCTGATTCTGAAAGTACGAACGTGGATATTATAAAACAGGTACTTAAGATAATGAATAAGCCCGAATCCCTAATAGTTTATATAAAAGACAGGCCAGGGCATGATCGCAGATATGCGATAGATTCGGCAAAGATAAGGAATGAGCTTGGCTGGAAGCCATCCCATTCTCTTGAGGAGTATTTAAAATACACAGTGAATTGGTATTTAACAAATGAAAAATGGTGGCATAGGGTCAAATCCGGAGAGTATATTAAGTATTACGAAACAAATTACAGCTCAAAAGGCATGAAGATATAAAAAACATATGTCAGTTCAAAAGGTCATTATTACAGGTGCAAACGGTATGCTTGCTTATGCACTCAAAGAGACAATCGGTTCAAACTTTGATTTGATAGCATTAACAGAAAAAGAACTTGATATAACCAATAGCGAAGACGTGCTGTATACAATGAGGGATATAAGACCGGATGTGCTTGTTAATGCCGCTGCCTATACTTACGTAGATAAAGCGGAACAGGAGCAAACGCTTGCCAGACTCATAAATGGCACCGCCGTTGGATACATTGCAAAGGCGTGTAATATAACGAACACACGGGTTATCCATATAAGTTCCGATTACATATTTGATGGAGAAAAGGAAGGACATTACACGGAGTACGATGAGCCGAATCCGATGAGTATTTACGGCATCTCAAAACTTATCGGTGAACAGGAGCTTACCAAACACACGGATAACTATGTGATAATCAGAAGTCAATGGTTGTACGGGGATCACGGCAGTAATTTTGCAGAAACGATCATCTCACTTGCAGAAAAAAAAGATGAATTAAAGGTTGTTGATGATCAATACGGCAGTCCGACTTATACAATGGATCTTGCTAAGGCCATAAAATTGATCATACAAAGGAATGATATAAAAAAGGATATTTTTAATTTTTCTAATGAAGGCGTTGTTTCATGGTTTGGTTTTGCAAAGGATATTTTTAGGCTTATGGGCGTGGAGATAAAACTTATACCTGTTGATTCCTCTGCATATCCAAGACCGGCTAAAAGGCCGCACAACTCTGCTCTGGATAAAACAAAGATCAAAAACGCACTTGGTCTTGATATAAGACCATGGTATGACGCACTTTATGAGTACATGAAAAAGACTGGGAGGATTTGATAATGAAGTTGTCCGTCATTGGAGCAGGATACGTAGGATTGGTTACGGGTACGTGTTTTGCAGACAGCGGGAATGAGGTTGTCTGTGTTGATATAGATAAGAACAAGATAGAGGCACTTAAAAAGGGTATTGTGCCTATATATGAGCCCGGACTTGATGAACTCATTAAAAGAAACCTCTCATCGGATAGACTTAGATTTGTAACAGACATAAAATCCGCCGTGCAGAATTCCAAAGTGATATTTATAGCGGTAGGGACACCGCCAAATAAAAACGGTGAAACAGACCTCGCAAGCATAAAATCTGTCGCAATAAATATTGGTAAATACATGAATGAGTACAAGATCATTGTGATAAAGAGTACCGTTCCGGTAGGTACTTCAGAGATTGTAAAAAAGATTATAGCAAGTCATACCAGGCTTCAGTTTGATATGGCATCCAACCCGGAGTTTTTAAAAGAAGGGGCTGCGATAGAAGATTTTATGAAACCCGATAGGGTCGTTATCGGCGCCGACAGTGATAAAACCAGCGAAATACTCAGATCACTATATGAGCCGTTTACAAGAACAGGCAAGCCGATCATTGTTACAAGCATAAAAAGCTCCGAGATGATAAAGTATGTTGCAAATGCGATGCTTGCAACACGGATATCATTTATAAATGAGTTTGCAAACCTGTGCTCGTTAACGGGAGCAGATATTGATGATGTGAGAAAAGGCATCGGTTACGACAATCGCATAGGGCATCTTTTCCTTTTCCCGGGAGTTGGCTACGGAGGCTCATGCTTTCCCAAGGATGTAAAAAGTGTTATTCATACAGCCCGGCAGTACGGCTATAATATGAATATACTGAAGGCCGTAGATAAAGTAAACGAGCATCAGAAGCTTATACTGACATCGATTATAAAAAGACATTTTAAGGGTAAAATAAAAGGTAAGATGTTTGTGATATGGGGACTTGCATTTAAGCCTAAAACGGATGATGTGAGAGAGGCACCATCCATTGCTGTTATACAGGCTCTTTTAAAATCGGGTGCGGGACTGACGGTGCACGACCCGGAAGCAATGCAGAATATAAAAAAGATATTTGGTTCAAAGATAAATTATACAAAAGATATGTATACCTCTTTGAAGAATGCGGATGGATTGATCATTATGACGGAGTGGAATGAGTACAGAAATCCTGATTTTGCAAGAATGCTTGAGCTTATGAATGAAAGGGTTATATTTGACGGTAGAAATATTTATAACAAATACGATATGCTTTCACTCGGTTTTAAATATTATAGTATAGGAAGGTAAAATTGAATAAAATAATTGTTATAACAGGCGGTGCAGGGTTTATCGGTTCACACCTATGTGAATATTTTATTGAAAAGGGTTATGATGTTTTTTGTATGGATAATCTTATAACAGGTTCGCTCGATAACATATCACATCTTTTCAAACTCAAAGAGTTTGTGTTTATTAATCAGGATGTAACAAACTATATTCACATACCCGGCAAGATAGATTATGTTTTGCATTTTGCTTCACCTGCAAGTCCTGTTGATTATCTTGAACATCCTATTTCGACATTAAAGGTTGGTGCGCTCGGAACGCACAAGACAATCGGGTTTGCGAAAGATAAGGGTGCGAGGTATCTTATTGCATCAACCTCGGAGGTTTATGGTGACCCTCTTGTTAACCCGCAGCCCGAAACATACTGGGGCAATGTTAATTCTGTTGGACCAAGGAGTGTTTATGATGAGGCAAAACGCTATGCAGAGGCAATGACAATAGCTTATCACAGAGTTCATAAGGTGGATGTAAGGATGGTAAGGATATTTAATACTTATGGTCCAAAAATGAGGCTTAACGACGGCAGGGTTGTACCGAATTTTGTTATGCAGGCACTTCACAATGAACCCTTGACCGTTTATGGCGATGGAACTCAGACAAGAAGCTTTTGTTATGTTTCGGATCTTCTTGAAGGCATATACAGGTTACTCATGTCCGATTATATAGGCCCTGTTAATCTCGGCAATCCGCAGGAATGGAAGATCACTGATTTTGCAAATTATATAATAAAGCTTTCAAATTCAAACAGCGAGATCGTATTTAAACCATTACCACAGGATGATCCGAAAATGAGGAGACCCGACATTACACTTGCAAAAAGGCTGTTAAACTGGGAGCCGGTTGTTAGTCTGGAGAATGGTATAAAACAAACGCTTGAGTATTTTAAGAATAGATAAAGAAATACCGCCTTCAGTGTTTCGATTCTGTGATCACATCAGCACTTTATACCGCCTAAAAATATTTCTGTTAAATTTGCGTCAATTTG
The DNA here is from genome assembly GCA_023382265.1 of Deltaproteobacteria bacterium. Taxonomy (NCBI): domain Bacteria; kingdom Pseudomonadati; phylum Myxococcota; class Myxococcia; species Deltaproteobacteria bacterium. The sequence continues at coordinate 13,628 of JAMCPX010000048.1, forward strand.
TCGGTTAGAGGTGGCACTTTTACCCGGCTATCACAATATCAGTGACAGCGGCATACTATTACAAAAATTATCGGTTCGCTTATTGGTAAACCGAATTGACCTGCTTTATTGCAATTTTTTGGGTTAATCACAGTCCCATCTGTTTGCCTATGATCTCCTTCATTATCTCGGTCGTACCCGCAAAGATGGTCTGTACGCGTGCATCGATGTATGCCTGTGCAATAGGATACTCAAGCATATAGCCGTAACCTCCGAAGAGCTGGAGGCATTGATCGATTGTTCTTTTGAGCATCTCGGTAATCCACCATTTGGCCATGCACGTCTCTTTTACAATACCGACACCTGCGATATGCTCCTGAATAAGCCTGTCAACGAATGTCCTGCCGAGTTCTATCTCTGTAGCCATCTCGGCGAGCTTGAACCGCGTATTCTGGAACTTTGATATGGGTTTTCCGAAAGCGGTCCTTGTTTTTGTATACTTGATTGTTTCTTCGATGGCCTTCTCGGCACCAGCCTGTGCCATTATTGCGCTTACCAGCCTTTCCTGCTGGAGTTTCTGCATAAGCTGGAAAAAACCCTCACCTTCTACGCCGAGCATGTTCTTTACCGGTACCTTACAGTCGGAGAAATACATCTCCGATGTGTCCTGTGATTTCATGCCTATTTTCTCAAGCTTTTTGCCTTTTTCGAATCCGGGTGTTTTATCCTCTATAACAATGAGGCTCATGCCTGTGTATGGAGGATCCGCTTTTGGGTTGGTCTTGCATGCGGTAACAACAAGATCGCATAGCTGGCCGTTTGATATAAAAGTCTTCTGTCCGTTTACTATATAATGATCGCCGTCCCTCACGGCTGTAGTCCTGATCGCCTGCAAATCACTCCCAGTGCCAGGCTCCGTCATTGCTACGGCAGTTATTATTTCACCGCGCACACAGCCCGGCAGCCACCTCTGCTTCTGCTCTTCATTCCCGAACGTGGCGATATAAGGAACGACAATATCGCTGTGAAGGTTGATGGCAAAGCCCGATTCCATTATATTAGCCATCTCCTCCATCACAACTACCGAATACAGGAAATTCACTCCCGAACCTCCATATTTTTCTTCAACCCATGGGCACAGATACCCCGCGCTGCCGGTCTTCTTCCATACATCTTTTGAAACCATGCCGTTCTTCTTCCATTCGGCCTGGTGCGGAACAACCTCGCGTTCAAGAAATCTCTTAAATCCCTGCCTGAAGATCTCGTGCTCTTCGCTAAAAATATTTCTGTCCATTGTTCCTCCTGCATTGACATATATATCAAACTTCTAAGAATAAGCAAACACCTTTAGAAAATCAGCCGTAGGCTTATCAGTCCTGTGGCTGTGGCAATTCCTACACTAATGTTACCGATCAAAAAACATGCCGCTTCTTTTCAGATCATCACGATGGGCATGAGCACTTCCTAAATTGCCTCTTCGTTCAGGATTCAGGATGTGCCGCGATTCAGCATGCTAAAACTCATGCGGAGTAAAACTACTTCAATCAAAAATGTTAGCTGATAAAATTTCAATTTATTACCCACCTGTTTTATGAAAATCTTAATTAAACTATGTTATTGAATTAGGCAAGAAAAGAATCGGAGATTATGAAGCGTATGGTGAGACTAATTCTTTTATTACAATAGTCTCTAAGAGAAAAATGTAAGAAACTTTCGTACATTTTTTGTGAATTGAAAAATAGCGATGGCAAAGCCATCGCTATTAGAAGTTAACTTGCTTTCAATACGTTCTGTAATTTTAATGCGAGACCCATGTCTCCTTTGATCTTTAGCTTACCCGACATAAAAGCCATCTGTGCATTAAGTTTGCCGGATACGATATCAAGGATATCTTTTCCTGTAACCGTTATAGTACACTTTGCATCAGGTGAAGGACCGCTTGACACACCTACTTTAGCAGGTGTAAGGCTTACAACCCATGAACCTGCTTCGTCTCCCGTAATATCAAACTGGTATATTGCGTTCAACGTTTTTGCTTTTTCTGTGTCCTTGCTTATGTTATCTGGAATCGTTTTTTCAAAAAGCTCCTTTACTGTTTTTGGAAAATCCACCATTTCTGTCACCTCCTTTAATTGATAAATCTATCAACTTTTTATACAGTAATTTTTGTTATGTCAAGAAATCGAATCGAGTCATGTAAAATCTAACCATGGAGGGTATCATCTTGTCATGTAAAAATCTAACCGAAAGATACAGCTTCAGAGATGGATATTATAGTCTGCCTTTGATAAAGGAGGCAGGTTATGGGGT
>JAMCPX010000049.1 GCA_023382265.1 Deltaproteobacteria bacterium
ACCCCATAACCTGCCTCCTTTATCAAAGGCAGACTATAATATCCATCTCTGAAGCTGTATCTTTCGGTTAGATTTTTACATGACAAGATGATACCCTCCATGGTTAGATTTTACATGACTCGATTCGCTATGTGGTTTCCTCCTTTTGATAAGGAGCTTGGGTTTAAGGTAGTTGATGCTCTGTGTTCAATGGGCTCTGGGATAAACGCAACCCCATCACAGATTTCGCTCGCATGGCTTCTCAAAAAACCCGGTGTAACCTCGATCATCATAGGCGCGAGGAATATGGATCAGTTGAAGGATAACCTGAAGGCCATGGACGTTAAGCTTGATGAACAGAGTTTTAACAAACTCGAAAATTTAACCGTTCCTAAGCCGATATATCCGGAGTGGATGATCGGTTTCCAGGGACAGGACAGGCTCCCTAAAAAATAAAATTACCCCATAAATCAAACTATTCAATGATGAAAAGATTAGAAACTTATTTTTAGTAACAATATTTCCTGTAAGGAGTTTTTGTTATTTGTAGATATATGCGTTCAGCCCGATTATTAACGGTTTTCCTTCTACCATACAAGATGTTTTTATGTTGCCTCTTGTGCTGACTACTACAAGCGTTTTTCCGGATGCGCTTGGCGCAGGCTTCTCCAAGTCGCAAGTGATAATGAGCTTATTCCCTTCGATTTTTGTTTCAATTGCCATGTGTGTCACCTCAGCGTATTGGCGCCCCAATTTTATACCGCATCATGCAAGCAGTATTCAGTATGATGCAGCTACCCGCCTCTGCATGTCAAGATTTTGTAACCAGCCGTAATGTATTTAACGGATACTTATGGTCAGGGGAAAGATACAAAGAATAAATTTTTTCTAACGTTCGAAGCAAGGTCTATGGGTTTGGCCGTTTGTATTCAATCATAGACGGCAATCATGACACTTTCCAGATACTCGATAATATCGGGTTCGTCTTCTTTTTTAGCCAGTGCCATGGCGTCTAACCCGGATTTATTTCTGATATTAGTTTTTGCCCCGGCTTCAACTAAATCCCTGATCTTGTCTAATGCGTTGTTTTTTATAGCCATATGTAAAGGGGTATCGCCTTCTTTGTTTTGAGTATTTACACATTTTGCTTCTGAACACTCTGTTTTGGACAATACTTTTTTAAAAACATCGTAGCTTTCAAGTACTGCCAGATGCAGCAGCGTGTTTCCATTTTCGTCTTTATAGTTCAGTAATTTATTTTCTGTAAAGTCCATATTTTACCTCCACGTTATATTATTCCATACTATGGATTATAGCGTGTAATGATTATACAACAAATTTTAACAATATGCCATTATCCGGTTACGTTATTCCAGCCGCAATTAATAATCCAGACATTGCCTCAACTGGCTGTTCTATTCCAGAACTATATGTTTAATATAGTATTTATTTTTGATATTTCTGCATGAATTAAAACGGATGCTATTCGGCTTGAAGTTACCTTAATCTGTTATGAAACCCTGAAACAAGTTCAGGGTAACAATTCTCGGCCAGCCTCTTAGGGGAACTTTTCATGATCATATTCCGTTTAATAAAGAAAGGAGGATAAAAACGATGAAAAAGTCAATTATAACAGGTATGGCGGTACTTTTAGGACTAATAATGACCGTGAGTGTTTATGCGATGGGTCCGGGTGGGTGGTACGGGGCAGGTTCCACTGCAGTTGCAAATCTAAACATAGAGTCTGTAAAAAACTTTTTGAAAGATACCTCTGCGGTACGCAACGAACTTATTATAAAACGGATTGAGTTGATGAAGGCGTACGAACAAAAGGAAGTCAATTACGATGAAACAGCCAAAATACAAAAAGAGATTATAGACCTTAAAACAAAGGTTCTTGACTCTGCAAGAAAATACGGACTTGATAAAGAGGTCGGACGATGGTTCAAAATGAGGTATGGAATGATGGGCAAAGGTATGGGACCTGGTATGAGAAGTATGCAGCCGGGCATGATGGGGTGTCCATGCAGCACGCCTAAATAACCCAATTGCTGTTATTGTTTTACGTGTAATGGCTGGCGACATGTAGTAATTCGGTGATTAGCCTTTGACAGTGTGACTGAGAATGGCGGAATCTTCAAATTAAAAATCCCCCATTCTCTTTTTTTAATGCATTTCCGGGCTAAGCAGATTTAAACCCATTTTAATTATTGAAATTATAAAGTTACTCTGCTATCACACTTAAATCACTGGAGGTATTATGGCTATAAAATCGGACAGGTGGATTAAAAAAATGGCAGTTGAGTTAAAGATGATTGAACCCTTTGAGGAGCATCAGCTTTCAAAAGGTATAATATCTTACGGTTTATCATCTTATGGGTATGACATAAGGATTGCGGATGAGTTCAAGATCTTCACGAACATAAATACGGCAATAGTAGATCCAAAAGATTTTGATAAAAAATCATTTGTTGATTATAAAGGAGATGTTTGCATTGTACCGCCGAATTCTTTCGCTCTCGGCAGGTCGGTTGAATATTTTAAAATACCGAGAAAAATAATGACTATATGTGTTGGTAAATCAACCTATGCTCGTTGCGGAATAATTACGAATGTAACACCTCTTGAACCGGAATGGGAGGGTTACATAACATTGGAGATATCGAACACTACACCGCTTCCGGCGAGGATATATGCCAATGAAGGTATAGCCCAGATCCTGTTTTTTGAAAGTGATGAGATTTGTGAGATATCTTATAAAGACAGAAAGGGGAAGTACCAGGGGCAAAAGGGTATTACAATCCCAAAGGTTTAAAATGGTAAAAGAGTTTGTGAGGATACTTGCAATTGATTTTGGTAATGCGCGGATAGGGTTGGCTGTAAATGATGCACTCGGAATAACTGCTCAGGGTGTGGGCAGCATAAATAGGACAACCATTGAAAAGGATATAGAGGTTATAAAGAGGACAATTAGCTCACATCATATCAAGGAAATTGTTGTTGGTATGCCGTATCTTCTTGACGGCACAAAAGGAAAACAAGCCAAAAGGGTTGAGGATTTTATTTCAGAACTCAAAAAACATATACAGCTACCCATCAAAGAATGGGATGAGAGATATACAACTGTTCGGGCAGAGGAAATACTTAGCGAGGCAGATGTCCATTGGAAAAAAAGAAAAGCGATCATAGATATGCTTGCTGCTACTTATATACTTGAAACATATATGGAGCATTTACAGAGCAAAAAATAGAGTGCTCGATCCGTTTATCTAATCTGCAGTTTTGTCACTGTAAAACAACTAATCAGAAGATTGCAATAATAAAATCGTGTGTTTTTTATTGGACAAAAATGTACGTCAAACTTGACTTGATAATAATTTTGAATATAGACTGAATTTTGATTTTAAATAATAAGGAGATGATTATGACAAACGCGTATTTGTTTACTTCAGAGTCTGTAACAGAAGGGCATCCTGATAAACTTGCGGACCAGATATCCGACGCAGTTCTTGATGCTATGATTAAACAGGATAAACATTCAAGGGTCGCATGCGAGACACTTGTAACAACCGGGCTAGCAATTGTTGCGGGTGAAATCACATCAAAGTCACTTGTGTCCATACCTGATCTTGTAAGAAATGTGATAAAAGATGTGGGATACGATGATCCAGATATGGGTTATGATTGGAGGTCATGCGGTATTCTGGTATCGATAAAACAGCAATCACCCGATATAGCTATGGGCGTAAACAAGAAGAACGACAAGCTTGGAGCCGGAGATCAGGGTATGATGTTTGGTTTTGCAATAGATGAAACTCCAACACTTATGCCCGCACCTATATACTATGCAAATGCACTTGTTAAAAAGCTGTCTGAAGTAAGAAAACATGAGGTGCTTCCGTTCCTAAGACCGGACGGTAAATCACAGATAACGTTTGAATACAAAGATGGCAGACCGGTGGAGGTTAAGACGGTTGTTATAGCTGCGCAACATACGCCTGATGTTACAACGAAGAAATTAAAAGAATCCATTATTGAAGAGGTAATAAAAAAAGTAATTCCCGCCCGACTGATGAGTAAAAATATAAAATTTTTTATTAATCCAACAGGCAGGTTTGTAGTTGGAGGTCCCCACGGGGATACGGGACTTACAGGCAGAAAGATCATTGTTGATACTTATGGCGGATTTGGAAGGCATGGCGGCGGGGCATTCTCGGGCAAGGATCCATCGAAGGTGGATAGAAGCGGTTCATACATGGCGAGATACATAGCAAAAAATATAGTCGCAGCAGGACTTGCCAAAAAATGTGAAGTTCAGCTTGCTTACGCAATAGGCGTTCCAGAGCCTGTATCTATTATGATAGATACGTTCGGCACAGGAAAAGTAGAAATGGATGAGATACGTAGAGCCGTTGTCAAGACATTTGCAATGGACCCTGCAGGTATTATAAGGGAACTTAATCTGCTTGAGCCTATCTATAGAAAAACGGCTGCTTATGGCCATTTTGGCAGGACAGAACCAGGGTTTACATGGGAAAAGATAGATAAGGTAAAGGCCTTACAGAATGAGGTGGGTAAATGAAAAACTACGATATCAAAGATATAAAATTAGCGCAAAAGGGCAGGCAGAGGATTGAATGGGCATACAAGTCGATGGGTGTTTTAAGCCTGATTGAAAAGGATTTTAAGAAAAACAAACCGTTGAAGGGATTAAGAATAGGTGCGTGCCTTCATGTTACTACGGAAACGGCAAACCTAATGCGTGTGCTAAAGCTTGGCGGGGCTGATGTTGCTTTGTGTGCGTCGAACCCATTAAGTACTCAGGATGACGTGGCATCTGCACTTGTTGACTCGTATGATGTTCCTACTTTTGCAATAAAAGGTGAGGATAAGAAAACATATTACAGGCATATTGAATCTGTACTTGGAACAGAACCTGTTATAACAATGGATGATGGGGCGGATCTCGTAACAATGCTTCATACAAAGAAGAGAGAACTTTTAAAGCATGTAAGGGGAGGTACCGAAGAAACAACAACCGGCGTGATAAGACTGAGGAGTATGGCAAGTGAAGGGGTTCTTTCTTATCCAATGATTTCCGTGAATGATGCATACACAAAACATCTTTTTGATAACAGGTACGGAACGGGCCAGAGTACAATTGACGGGATACTGCGCGCAACAAACAGGCTGATAGCCGGTTCTGTTTTTGTGGTATGCGGATATGGATGGTGCGGAAGAGGCGTTGCGATGAGGGCAAGCGGTATGGGTGCAAGGGTTATCATTACAGAGGTTGATCCAACAAGGGCACTTGAGGCAGTGATGGATGGTTACGATGTAATGAATATAAACAGGGCAGCAAAGATAGGGGATTTCTTTGTCACGGTTACAGGAGACACAACCGTTATATCAAAAGAGACTTTTCTTAATATGAAAGACGGCGCTATTGTTGCAAATTCAGGCCATTTTAATGTTGAGCTTGAGATTGATGGACTCAGATCTATATCAAAGTCGCATAAAGAGATTAGAGAATTTGTAGTTCAATATACTCTGAAAAGCGGTAAATCCATATACGTGCTTGCGGATGGCAGACTTGTTAATCTCTCTGCAGCAGAAGGGCACCCTTCAAGTGTAATGGACATGAGTTTTGCGGATCAGGCTTTATCGGTTGCATATCTTAATAAAAATGCGGATAAGCTTAAAAAAATCGTTTATCCGGTACCGGAGGATATCGATAAAAAGGTTGCAAGACTAAAACTGAAAACAATAGGAATTGAGATTGATGAGTTGACGGACAAGCAGAAAACCTATTTATCTTCATGGCAGAGCGGGACATAATTTAACACTTGATAAGCGGTATAATAAAACCCGAACTTAAGTTTTTACAGCCAGAAACAGGTTATAGGATCAATATCGATACGGTCATCCTGTATGGATTTGTTTTACCAGTTGCTGAAGGGAATGTTTTGGAGATTGGGTCTGCGTGCGGAGCTCTCACCATAATGATTTCAAAAAAGCCGGATACAGTCTTTGCCGCGGGCGTGGAGATAAATAAAGAGCTATATGAATTATCGCTTAAAAACCAGGAATTGAATGAATCAAAAAATAAAACTGTGTTTATCAATGCCGACATCAATGATTATAAAAGAATTTTCAAGCCGCAATCGTTTGATATGGTTGTAGTTAATCCGCCTTTTTATGCCTCAGGCACGGGCAGGGTAAGCAAGAACGAAACAATGGCTATTGCACATCACGATCAAACACTCGGATTAGAGGATATTGTTAAGGCAAGTCTTTACCTGCTTAAGCCAAAAGGCTATCTGGCAATGTTATTTTTGACACAAAGGATAGGAAACGTGTTTTTACAATTGAGAGGATTTAAGCCCGGGATACTGAGATTTGTTCATAGAAAACAGACCAAACCTTCCGATGTGTTCTTGCTGCTTGCAAAAAAAACAGGTAGTAAACCTCTTAAGGTTTTACCACCCTTGATCGTTCACGATAATAATAATTATTATACTGAAGAGATGAAACAGCTACTCGGCTTAATCCAATAACAGATCGTACCAGAACTTTGCTTTTCTTGGCGCAACAGCCACATGGATATGCTTGATCTGCGTGTACTCATCAAATCCATAAGTTCCAAGCTCTCTTCCTATACCGCTTTGCTTGTAGCCTCCAAAAGGTCCGATTGCACTTATAAGATGATAATCATTGATCCATACTGTTCCGGTCCTTATCGATTTCGCAATCTCTATTGCCCTTGGAATATCTGTTGACCATACACCGCCAGCGAGTCCATACATGCTGTCATTGGCAATCCTTACAGCCTCTTCCGCTGTTTTGAATCTTATAACGGATAATACAGGACCAAAGATCTCTTCCTGTGCTATCTTCATTTTATTATCCACATCCACAAAGATCGTCGGCTCAACATAAAATCCTTTTTTAAGTCCTTCCGGCCTTTTACCGCCAAGCACGAGCTTTGCCTTTTCTTCAAGCCCTGTACTGATATAGCCTTCTACAGTTTCTCTCTGTGTTGCTGAAATAAGAGGACCCATTGTTGTCTCATAATCCATCTGATAACCAACTTTTATACCTTTTGCCCTTGCTATAAGTTTATCCATGAACTTGTCGTAGATCTTATCATCCACAAGTAACCTTGTTCCGGATTCACATACCTGTCCCGCATGCAGGAATGTGCCGAACAGCGCACCGTCAACTGCCTCATCTATAACAGCATCAGCAAGTATAATATTGGCAGATTTCCCACCAAGCTCAAGTGATACCTTCTTCACTGTTTTTGATGCAAGTTCCATAACGCGTTTTCCCACAACCGTTGAGCCTGTAAGTGCTACTTTATCCACCATAGGATTACCTGCAAGCTCCTCGCCAACAACTCCGCCAGATCCTGTTATCACATTTACAACGCCGGCGGGTACTCCCGCTTCTTCTATGATCTTTGTAAGCTCGAGTGCCGTAAGCGGAGTATAGCTCGCTGGTTTTAATATAACAGCGTTACCCGCCGCTATGGCGGGTGCTATCTTCCATACAGCCATAAGCAATGGGAAGTTCCACGGGATAATCTGTCCTGCTACGCCGATCGGCTCTCTTACAACAAAGTTCCAGCTTACGGATGGAAAGTTCATCCATGGTAAAGGTTCGTAAAGGTCTTTTTTGTATGCAAGTTCTGCAAAATGTCTGAAGTGCTCTACTGCGAGAGGCGCATCTATCATTGAGGATTTTCTTACTGTTGCGCCAGAACTTAAAGACTCAAGCTCGGAGAGTTCATTCTGTTTTTCTATAAGTCCGTCAACCACTTTAAGCATTATCTCTGATCGTTTTTTCTGCTCAATCTTTGCCCATACACCGCTATCAAAGGCATCTCTTGCTGCCTTTATAGCATCTTTTACATCCTCAACACCAGCTGCTGGTACCTCTGCAACAACCTCTTCATTCCCAGGGTTTATAACCTTCATTGTCTTGCCAGACTTTGCATCTACCCACTTACCATTGATAAACATCTGATATTTCTTCATTACGGATACCTCCCTTTCTTAAGGTTTCATATGTTTAATTTTTTATACGGAGGTTATAGTACAATCATTGAATTGCATTTTCAACCCTTTTTGATTTTTTTGTCATTAACTCAAAACACGCATTAGAACAGATGCGTGTTCTAAACCCGCCACTGCATATTCCTTCAACACCGTGCTTCTTATTTTTTACAGTTTAAGCGGTTCAAACGGTTTAAGCCGCTCGATACCCTCTGTATATTTATAGCAGGTATGTGTCCGGCACAAGCAGAGCCCGGGTACCGCGTCTGCCCTGCGCATTTACCGGATGAAGGATTATTGCAAAGGTTCTTCTTTTATTTGTGGCGAAGCGGTATTATTTGCAGGAGATTGTTGAGAAGGCTGCGTTTGCTGTAACTGCCTGGTAGATTTATTTGATGTCGTAATTGTATATTTTAGCCACTCGATTATTTTCAAAATCTCCTTTCTTTTTTCGGGCGGATCATTTGTATATTCCATATATCTTGTAAGCTCAAGCAGTGCACGATCATAATCTTTTCTATTATAGTAGAGCAGTCCTAAATTCATGTGAGCAGCTGCAAAGCCGGGGTAAAGTGCAATCGCCTGTAAATAATATTCCATTTCCTTATCTGAATTATCATTTAAGGCTACGCCCTGATTGTAAAGCTCTGCCGCTTTTTCACGCAGATCACGGCTTACATTGCCGCTTTGCAGATTATTCGATTCCCCTTGCAGCTCTGTAATGACCTTTTGAATCCGTGTTTTTTCCGTCTCATCTTTTGAATATTGAAGGAATAGATTAAAGTCTTTTATTGCTTCTGTATCATTGCCCCTTGTCATATAAATGATTCCCATATTATGGTAAGCCATTGCAAATGTAGGATCAAGCCCTATTGCTTTTTTGTAGCATTCAAGCTCATCATCCGAATTATTATTTAACGCAACCCCTTTATTATACCAGTCTACCGCAGTAAGGGCCTTTCCGGTGCCCTGTTCTTTTAAGAGCTGCATTGTAGCCGCATTTTCGGTTTTTCTGGAGATAGGCTGTGCAGTAACAGTGCTTATTGTCAGTAGTGAAACTACTGTGATGCTCATAAATGCAAATATTTTTTTCATATATCCTCCAGTAATTTTTATACTGTAACAAATAATAATGCCATTGTCAAAAATAGACAAATTCCATGTAGGGGCAAACCGGCGGGCTGCGCCTGCAATATTTTTTCAAACGTATTTTTCAGTCGATTGTTTATTGGCATTCCGGCATATCCAATCCCGGAACAATCGCGACTGGTTTTTTACGATGGCTTTTTGTATACGGGTAATCTGCCTTCTTGAATGGCTTTTTTACCCTCTTTATAATCATCGGATGATGAAATCACGATGTAATCCTCTATATCATCATGAATCGCGGACATAAAGTCTTTTGTATTCGCATCTGTGATGGCCCTTTTTATGGCTGATAATGAGAGTGGTGCATATCTTGAAAATCCTTTCAACAGATTTAAACCTTCATCCAATAGCAGTTCCTTTGGTACAACGGCGTTAACCAACCCGAATTCAAGAGCCTGCTGAGGAGAGAGAAGCCTTCCATTCATCAATATTTCCCTTGCTTTTATATCGCCGGTAAGTTTCACAAGCCTGTATATGCCTCCAAATGGCGGAAAAGCCCCAAGCTTTACCTCTGGAAAACCTATATTTACATCAGCATCAACAACAATCCTAAAATCAGTAGCAAGTGCAAGTTCAAGACCAAAGCCAGCACAATTACCGTTGATAAGTGTAACGGTTGGTATGTTCAGTCTTTGTATTGTAAGAAGGAGTTCTGCAATGATTCTTAAATGATTTTTTAATTTCTTAGGTTTTACATCATCTGTAATATCTACAATCTCATGACCTGAAATGAAAATATCGTTTATTGCACTTGTTATGAGCAAGCCCTCATAGTTGCTTTTAATAGCTTCGGTAATCACCTCAATCATTTGTTCTATAACCGGCATTTTTATGAAGTTATCGGGCGGTCTATTGATTTTAACGATAAATATATTCTGTTTGATTTCTTTAATTACTAATTCTTCCATTCTTTAAATATAAATGAGTCTGATTTGTTTTGCAATTAGTTTATATACATAATACGCTGAACCCGATTGATGAAAAATAAACATGTTGTAACATAAGTGTTGATTTTTTTGCATTTTTGATAATTGTGCTGTATACGTAATTAGAAGACAATAATTATGAAAACTAATAAAAGCTCTTTTTATGATTATTCCATGAAACCTGAGAGAATTCAATTTGAATCTATAGATAATATCAAACATCACCATCACCATCACATTTCATTCCCGTACATTATGGGTAAAAGCATCTTATTATGGCATACCATTTATAAAGCAGGGTCAATCATAAATGATAAAAAACCAATCATATTCTATGGGCACAAGGGGGTAGGTAAAGAAATCTTTGCAAGAGCAATACACGTTAATTATAATGGAAATCATAAGTTTAATAAATTATCATGCTATATATACCCGCCTGATTTTGTAAATTCACTAATACTTGATTCAAAGGCATTTTATAATATCATTAAAGTCTCTGCCAATGGTACTCTATATATCGATGGCGCAGAGCTAATGCAGTATGGAACACTTAAACATCTTCTGAATAGAGCTAAAAAGTGCAATATAAAGCTGATGTTTGGAACGGTATCTGAAGTTTTTATTGATAAGTATAAAAATACATTTCACCTATTGGAGATACCGGGCATGTCCAGCAAAAGAGAAGATACCAAAAGATTATTAAATTATTATATAAGACTGCTCTCCAAAAAAAACAAAGAATATGGTTTTGAAGATGATGCTGTTGATATATTAATTAAGCACAAATGGGAAGGTAATCTGGATGAACTGATAGCAGTTACAAATCATATAAGGGTAAGCTTAAAAAATGATAATATGATTTTGCGAAAGCATCTGCCCCTGTACATGCAGATGAATTCAAGAAAAGCAATAACAATTGACATGCAGTTATTAGCCGGTGCACATGATAAAACATTAAAAAATATGCTTGCTCTGGTTGAGAAGAACATTATCAAGAATACCATTAAGCATGCGTATAATAAATCAGAAGCTATAAGGCTATTGGGGCTTTCAAGAAGGTCATTCTACTGGAAATTAAAAAAATATAAAATAAGATGGAAATAATTTTAAACGAATTAAGTTTTTTAAATATAAGTAAACGAATAAACGAAAATAAAAAATTAATTATTTTTGATAAACTCAATAAGACGGGTATAAAAAGATTTTTAGTTGATTTACCATCAAATCCGGTTGAGGATAAAAATGTGAGGCTGCTATTCTCAAGGATGAAAAAGGGGAATAACATTGAATTATTAGCCTCTGTTAACAACGAGATAGACGCAAGGAATGCACTGTTATATGAGTTTGACGGCATATCAACTACTATAAATCTTGATGACATTAAAGGCGGTATAACAGAACTCACCGAATCTCTTGAATACGCAAAATATATGCTTGATATAGTAAATGGAGCAAACATCAGATTGAAAAAGGTATACATAGATTCGTTGCTTAATACATCTTTGCACAAATATCTTATTGTTAAGCTGATAGAATCTTTGTTATACATAGGCTATAACGACATTGTTATCATGGATGGCAAAAATACGCCTTTATCCGTCTTTAACAAACAACTGGATAATATTGTTAAGCATATTAAACCTGATAGCATAACAATGCATATCCATGATGTAAATAAGCTTGCATCTGCCAAGTTGTATACCTGTATAGAACACGGCATAAGGAGCTTTGACGGCTCAATTGCAGGGCTTGGGTTTGATATGGCGACAGAATTGATTATAGAGATATTGTACAATGAAGGTATAAAGTTAGATATAAAACCCGATAAGGTTAATAATGTTGCCAAATGGGTAAAACAAAATTTTAAATCTCATTTATAGCCTTTTTAAGTTCATTGACCGATGCGCTTGCAGTCCCTATTTTACCGACTACAATACCCGCCGCTTTGTTTGAGATTATGCATGCGTCAAGCCATGAAGCGTTTGTTGCAAGTGCAAGTGAAAGTGCGGATATCACCGTGTCTCCCGCACCCGTTACATCATAAACCTCTTTGGCTGCTGTAGGTATGTGTTCTATTTTTCCATTTTTCTGGAAAAGGCTCATGCCATGTTCACCGCGCGTTATAAGGATGGCTTCCGTTTGATACCTTTTCAAAAGGAGTAAACCGGCACGTATAAGACTTTTCTGATTGTTAATCTCAAACCCGCAGGCATCTTCAGCCTCTTTTTGATTTGGCGTTATAACTGTTACCCCTTTATAAAATCTGAAATTCCGTATCTTTGGATCAACCGTGACAATCAACCCGCTCTTTTTTTTGTATTGAAGGGTTTTCGAGATTATTCCCCTGCTGAGCAGTCCTTTGCCATAATCGGATATTATAACAGCATCAAATTCATGAAGTCTGCTGTCAAGGAAATCGATCATGTTGATGTACGTTTTTTTTGAAAGCCTGTCTCTCGTTTCTTTGTCGAATCTCACTACCTGTTGGTGCTGGGCAACTACCCTGATCTTTATTGATGTAAGTCTTTCTGGGTCTATAAATATGCCCTCCGTGCTAAAACCGGATTCTTTTATTATAGACATAAAACGTTCACCATTATAATCATTCCCTATTACGCCGCATATAACTGCATTGCCTCCGAGTGCGTTTATGTTGGTCAAAACGTTTGCAGCCCCGCCGAGCATGATATTTTCTTTTTCCACATCTACGACCGGAACCGGTGCTTCAGGAGATATTCTTGATACACTTCCCCACATAAATTCATCCAGAATAATATCTCCAACAACGAGTATCTTTAATTTACTAAACCTATCTACAATATCTGACAATCTTTTTATATTGTTCATTCATGTTCTCCCTTTTATAAGGGTAACAGCATAATTTACAATTGCCTCAATATCAATATTTCTCATGCATGCAATTCTTGAATCTTGATCGCATGGGTATTTAAAACAAGCTCCGCAAGATTTTGGAGGGATGATCGCTACATAATGTTCGCCCAGGGGTTTCCATTTTTGTAAGTGTGTCTCAAGTCCTAACATGGGAGGGTATATTATTACACCCGGTGTTTGTACAGCATCAGCGATATGACACGGACCGCTGTCATTCCCGATAAATACTTTAGCCTGCTTTATAATGTAAGCAATTTGTCTCAACGGTAAACCTGATGCTTTTAATGTGAATTGAGTGCCTGACAGGCTTATGATTTTATCAATGATCTCAATTTCAGATGTATCTCCTATTACGATTGAAGGTATGCTATGTATTTTTTCAAGCATGTATATAAGCCTTGAATAGCTTTCAACCGGTAAACCTTCACCTTTTATCGTTCTACCCCCCGGGTGTATCGCTGCATAAGATTTATGATCTGTTGTTTTAATCTTATCAATAATTTGATCGGCCTGTGATATGGAATTATTATCTATGCCGAGTTCAAGAGATAGATCGTTATCCGTAATGCCGAGCGGTGCAACAAGTTTCATGTTGAGCCCGATAATATTATCGCCCTCTATATAATCAGCGCCGTCGGTGAGTAGATAAGACCTTCTGTTATCCGTTACAAATCCTATTCTTTTTTTTGCCCCGGATAATAAGCCTATTAATTCGCTTCGGAGAAATCTTTTGAACATGATAGCTGTGTCAAATCGTTTTGAACGCAGATTATGAATAAAGCTAAGATAACCTTTAAGACTTTTGTGCTCACCATGCATGTCATAAACGAGTATATCATCTATCCATTTGATGCCCCTAATAAGCTCATCAATACCTGGGGAAACAATCATTGTAATGGAGCTGTCTTTTAGCCTCCTTTTTATTGCCCTTACAGCAGGTATGCTTACAAGGGTATTACCTATTGACCCAAACCTTATAATAAGAAAGCGGTTCATAAGATCATATATTTACTAATATATACGCAAGAAGTCAAAACATGTATGGAAATAAAAAAAACCCCGCAGCAACCGCGGGGTTTGGTAAAAGATATCAGCCTTAAATAGGTATTACTTACCTGGAGCTGGTGCTGGTGCTGCTGCTGGAGCTGGTGCCTCTGCCTTAATGCCGTATATCCACCAACCGTGGAGTGTTAGCTCTACCATCTCTCCACCCTTTAATGACTCTGCCTCTTTTGAAGCAACCTTGGCTACGTGGTAAACGTGAACCTTACCGGCAACCTTTACTCTCAGTAAAGTACCTTTCTTCAGCTTTTCAACCTTTAGAACCTCTGCCTTTACTGTTACAGGCTTTATTTCTTTCTTTGCTGCTTTCTTGTGTGCTGCTGCCATTGTTACTGTTGCAAGTGTTAATGCAAATGCAACTGCCATTGCTAAAGTTATAAGTTTCTTCATTCTAAATCACCTCCTTACTTTTTATTTACTATTAAAATATAAGCAATTATCATACCACTTATAAAGCTTTTAAAAATTAAACACTTATACAAAATTATGGCAAACATATACCAAATGGTATATCTTATATACTTAAATGGAGTGTAATCCTTTTATGAATGAGATCAAACCGGCTGCTACTATTGAAGCTGTCTCAGACCTTAATATGTTCTTACCAAGATGTAAAATATTCACATGATTTATCAGGGCAAGTTTAATCTCTTCTTCTGAAAACCCGCCTTCAGGACCTATTATCAACATTAAATGCCTTGAGCTTTTTATAACATCTACGCATGAATCTACAGGAGTATATGCAACATTGTTATGAAACATTAGTTTCGTTGTATCCGGGAATAACTTAAAAAGTTGTTTTAACGTAAGAGGTTCATGCAGCATAGGTATGCTATTTCGCATGGATTGTTCTACAGCATCATTTATTGCCGATTGCCATCTTTTCATGTGGTTTGTATTTTTTATTTTTACTACGGTATATTGAGATATTAAAGGGATTATCTCATCAACGCCTATTTCTGTTGTCTTTTGCAAGGCAATAAGCATCTTTTCCCTTTTAATTATTGATTGTACAAGTATTATGCCCGATTCATTTTTTGTAAGGGTTATTTTATCCGTTATTCTCAATATGGCTTTATTATTTTTGATCTTTTCAATCCTGCCATTATACTGATTTCCATGCTCATCTATTAATACGACAGATTCATTTATTTTGAACCTAAGGCTTTTTAGGTGATGGTAATTGCTGTCTTTAAGCTCCACGAGTTGATCATTGATGTCGGCAGAAGATATGATCAGTTGAGGCATTTATTTTACTATGAGTATACTGCAATGTGCATTATGGTTTACGCGATCACTCACACTCCCGAGTATGTGCGCCATTGTTTTACTGTATCCATGGCTGCCCATTACAATAAGATCGAAGTTCTTCTTTTTTGCATATTGAACAATGGTATCTCCGGGGTTTCCGTAATCAAGTATAAAAAAAACATTAAGATCGTGTAAATCTTTTAGCTGTTCTTTTGCCTCTTTTTGAATCTCATCACCCTTTTTTTTAAGCAGAGAATAAGCCTCTGTACCAAGTTCCTCCAGCCCGTATATCCCAAATGCATCCATAGGGTGTTGTATAATGGTAATTACTGTTAATTCTGCTTTATATTTTCTGGCTACGTCTGCGGCTGTGTCAATGGCCTTTTTGGCATGTATAGACCCATCACTTGCAACAAGTATTTTTTTATACATAAAGCTCCCTTCTTAAAAAAACAGAGCATCAATACAGTAAGCATTCATACAATTATTATAATTACTTATTTATATAACTTCAATATTTTTTCTATAATTTGTGTTGTTGAAAAACCCTTAACAACTGGTATGGTAGTTACTGTTCCATTATAAGAGCCCACGAAATTTGATCCAGCTATATCCTTTTTGTGCCAATCCCCGCCCTTTACAAGCACATCCGGTTTTATCAGCTTTATGAGTTCTATTGGAGTTGGTTCATTAAATAGGCATACGTAATCAATTGATCTTAATGCAAGTAATACTGTTGCCCTAGCGAGTTGATCATTTATAGGTCTTTTTTCACCTTTGAGCTTTTTTACCGATTCGTCGCTATTAAGCCCAACAATAAGCACGTCGCCAAGCGCTTTAGCTGCTTCAAGATATTCTGTATGACCTGGATGCATTATATCAAAACAGCCGTTTGTAAAAACAACCCTTTTTTTCTCATATCTCCATCCCGTAACAAGGTGTTTAAGCCTTCTTTTATCATTTATGAACCTTGATGTATCCATTACTTTATATCCGCGATATTCGGAACCGGCTTTGACGGATACAGACTAAGGGCATGCATATAGCATCTCATATTATTCATAAAGTTTGCTACGTTTGCATAAGCCTTCATGGAGATCTTTGTACCTACACCAGATATCTTTGCAGACGGCGAGAGGATGGAAGACGCCTGTACTATTACAGGTAATGATGTAAGATCACATGGAGATGTGGTATTAGCGGGTTTACTTTGATTATATGTTATAAGGGATAAAAAAATCAGTAGAAGTATATTGCCTGTCTTCATAAATCCTCCTTTTAATTGTTCATATAGCACAACAGAACTTAAAAAAAAATATTTATTCTGAGAAAACGGTGCTAAAAATCTGAGGCGGCGGTATCGTATATACAAATATTACTGTAACAAAAAAGCACTTATTGATAGTATATTTTTAAAACCTTAAACCAATGATTGCCGACACAATGGGGGTTTTCTTAACTCTCACTTGTAGGGGAGATAAAGGGGGGTTTATGAATAACATTATCATAAACGTAAAAAGGTAGACGACCATGAAGTTGTCAGACTCCTAAAACAGCTTGAAACAACCGGGAAGGAGATGTCTGATGCCGTCGAAGAGAACTTTAAACAACAAGGCCGTCCGGAAGGCTTGGTACCCCATGCGTCTGCTATAAAAGTTTCAATCCACGCGCCCGCATGGGGCGCGGACTATTTCACATTTCAACAGGCTGTTGAAAAACTAAGTATTTTCGAAGCAATTTAATCCATCAAATTGCATTCTGTTAATATTTTGGGTTAACCGGCAAAATAAATCCGCTAATCCAATCATCGGAGATGAAAGAAAGGGCTT
>JAMCPX010000050.1 GCA_023382265.1 Deltaproteobacteria bacterium
AACTTTCCAATCGCGAACAACCGCTTTTCAACAGGTAATGTACCCTTGGTAGTAAATCCCTTTTTTCTGTATATCTTTTCCTGAAGGGTGTTTGTTACAAAAAACAAGATAAAGACTGTAATGAATACAATGTTAACTAGCATGCGTGTATATTATCAATTTCTCTATTTTTATAATACCAATCATTTAATAATTTCTTGTGCACCCTTCCGACCTCAAGGATCGCGTACTTCTCTTTCACCACTCCACATGTACAATACTGTACCACACCTATTAGAATGTGTAGCAGAGTACGGTTGCAAATTCAAATAAGAAGGCTTCATAGGAGAGACGATTTAATGAATGGAAGCAACGGGGTCCGCCCTTGAAATGTGTAATGGATTGACAAGCGAGCGTAGTAGAGCAGATGAACGATCATGTCCAGACTATACAGGCTGAAAGGCGAAGACCGTTTTTATCACATCACCAGCCGGGACAATGGCCGGCAGAAGATGTTTATCAGTAACCCTGCTTGAGCGCTGGTTGTGTTTATCGGATTTTCGCAGCAAAAAAAGTCGTCATCGTTTCACTATATGTGGTTGAAAGTTTCCGGTTGGTCTTTGACTTCTGATGAAACTCTGAAAACTCCGGATTTATATTGATAGATGTTCGTGTATCTCGTTAGCAACGTTTATGGGTATGGCCGTTCTTTTTGATATCTCCTCCGGCGTTGTATGCCTGATCTCATCGATACTATTAAAAATGGACAATAAAAGCCTTTTTCTCTTTTCGGATACGCCCGGTATCCCGTCGAGCTCCGATCGCAGAGCTGTCTTTGAACGAAGCTGTCTATGATAAGTAATTGCAAATCTGTGCGCCTCATCTCTTATCCTTTTTAAGAACAATAAAGGTTCTGAGCTGTACTCTAAATTTACAGGCTCTTTTCTGTTTGGAATGTATACCCGATCCTCTTCTTTGTTTACTTTTTGATTGTTCAGTACTGCCCCATCTTCACTGCGTGCTTTTGCAATGCCAATAACATCGGGATATGTAATACCAAGTTTTTTTAATACAGCCATTGCAATACTCAATTGTCCTTTACCTCCATCTACGATAATCAATGATGGGACATCAATGCTGTCTGCATATCTTCGAGACAGTACCTCGTGCATCATTGCATAATCGTCGGATTTTTTTACATCTAATAATCTATAATGCCTGTATTTTGCCTTTACTGGTATACCATTTTCAAATCTTACCATCGAGGATACACTGTTTGTGCCCATAATGTTTGAATTGTCAAAACACTCAATGGACTCGGGCAGGTTTTTTAAGTGTAGAAGTTGTTTTAATGATTCAATAGATGATTTGGACGACTCAAGGTTTTTTAACGTTGCGTGCAAAAACTCGGATGCATTTTTCGCGGATAGCCTTATAAGTTCAAGATTTTTCCCTTTTTCGGGTATGATCACCTTTACCCTTCTGCCCTTCAGGTCGGAAAGCCTTTTAACGATCATATCAAGTTCCGGTATGTCAAACGGAACATACAGCACGTCCGGAATAAAATGACCGTTTTCATAGTACTGGCTGATCGCAGAACTCAACAAGTCTTCCTGTTCAAGCATTGTATTATTAAATGTATAGTTTAATGAGTTTATCATTTGGCCGGAGCGGATAAACAAACCGTTCATAACAACCATAGGACCCTCTTTTGATAGGTTAAATATATCCGCATCGATATTTTTCCCGAGTTCAACTTTTTGAGTTTCGATTGTTTTCTCAATATTAAAAAGAAGATCCCTTATCTGGGTTGCCTTTTCGAATTGTTCTTTACCTGCCTCCTGCTTCATTTGAAGCCTCAGCTCTTTTAAAGCAGTATCCACTTTGCCCTCAAGAAACAATTTGGTCTTTCTTACATAGTCCGTATATTCATCTTTTGATATACGGTTGACGCATGGGGCGGAGCATCTGTTAATCTCATACTTTAAGCATGGTCTTATCCTGTTTTTAAATTCCGCATCGCTGCACGTCCTGAGTTTGAAAAGGCGGGTAATAAGTTTGATCGTTTCCCTTGCAGCATAAGCGGATGAGTATGGTCCAAAAATATAAGATCCATCTCTCATCGGCCTTCTTACGACGTATATGCCCGGGAATTTGTGTTTTGCATTAATGCGGATATGTACATAAGTTTTATCATCCTTTAATCTTATGTTGTATTTTGGTTTATATTTTTTTATCAGGTTGTTTTCGAGAAGCAAAGCCTCTTTTTCTGTGTCCGTGATCATAAAATCTATGTGTTTAATTCTTGGTTTTAAGAAGTTTATAAACGCACGGGTATCCTGATATGATGAAAAATAAGCCCTGACACGATTATTCAGATCAGCGGCTTTCCCGATATAGAGGATCTCAGGATTATCATCTTTGAATATATAAACACCCGGTTGTTTAGGAACAAGATTTAATTTTTCATAAATAGTATTGTCAACATCAATCATACGGTTGTTATAATAAAAAGTTTTTCGAAGTGCAATATCACACAGTCGGACGGGCAAGATTTATTTTTACACAGCACCTTTTTTCTGAAATGATATTAACACAAAAATTGCAGCAGACAATCAGAGGCTTATATCTTAATAAGCTCATGATTCAAACCCGGGATCAACACTTCTAAGTGTTATGGCCCATTATCAGGATGGGTTTTCTTCTTCCTTAGATTTAGGTAAGACAACAGGCTTAAAAGGAATAGAAACAAGCAAACCTTTTCGCGTGTCAGAGCAGTAAGTGTCATTAACCTTTAAGAAGATGCTTTCATTACCACTCCTTCTTGTAATTATTTATATGATAAAAAAATCAGGTGCCGATTGTTTTCGGATATGTTGTGATAGCATATACTGATATGGAGCCGGAAAAAATCCCTGCGATACGATTTTAAGGGGCAGCTGCGTATCTCCAGTAGAGAGCTTCTTATGTAATGCTGCAAACAGCGTTATGGAACAATCATGAACCCATTACCTTATCCATGGCCCTTGTGTGTCCCATGTCTCGGGTAATGCCGTGAAGGGTGTCATATCGGGGGTTGCCTGGAACATGTCATACATGGGCAGTGAGGTAGCATCAAACTCCGTCATGGGCGATAGAGGTTTATTTGTCGACTGGCTCAGTATCAGTTCTATGGTTTTCAACGCACTCGGGAATCCGTAGTGTGCATTTGATATATATCCGTGCTTTGCATAAGGGCTTACAACGATAATAAACGACCTCTCCTGATCGATATGATCAAAGCCCGGCTGTGGATCATCCTCATCAATGAATATTGCTGTAGATCCCCAGTACTTGCTGTTTGCAATTGCCTGAACAATCATTGCTGTTGCAGCGTCATTTTCCGTGTAAGCGGCTATAGGGGTATCGGTTGGTTCATATCCGTCATCACCTAACGACATGAATACAAAGTTGGGGAAGCTGTTGTTTTGAACCATGGTGTTAAATGCCGAGACAAAGTAATCAGCCCTCACGACATCGCTTATGAGATTTCCATAGGTTTGATCAAACTCCGGTAACGAGTTTAAGGGATTGTTGCTGTTGAAGGCACCGTTGTATAGGCTCGGCATGCCCTGTCCAAAATCAGAGAACGATATGCCCGCATTCTTCAGTGCATCAAAGATCGTCCCGCTCGGGACGGACGCTATCGGTTCATCGGAATCTCCCTGTCGGTTCAAACCTCCATAGCCTGTATTTATGGACCAGATTCTCTGAAGATAATCGCTTATCATCCCCTGAAATGACATCGGGTGTCCACATATTGAGGGTACAATGTCGAGATAAAAATTCGTATCAAGGGCGAATTGCCTTGCCATGGCATGGGTGTTGGGTGTTGTAAACCCAATGCCGGCATTGCTGGGATCGCTGCATCCATACGATGCAGGCAATATGTTAAAAGCAGCAATACTACCGGCAGAAAACATCGGGCATGGTACAGGTTCACCATTTGCCTGAGGCCCAAGATCTCCAAACTCCATATCATAAGTTTTATTTTCTCTTAAGATATAAACAACATGTGTTATATGCGACCACGCACTCATGATATTTGCAGGAACAGCAGGGTGCGCCGGTTTAACAAAATCATTTGCGAGCACTTGATTGGTGTATTCTGCGAGCTGTGCGGTTGACGGTTGAGGGATATCCGATACAGAACCGTAACAAAACCAGGCATACTTTGAAAGATCCAGAACTTGTTTTGCGTTCGTGGGTAAGTATGGTCCGTGGCCTACACCGTACATATTCGCAACAAAGATATGATTATTCGCCTTATCAAAGGCTACTCCGGCTGGATATGAAGCTGTCGGTATTCTGCCTACAACCAGATCTGTAGTGGTATCAATAACAGCAACGGCATTGTCGGCACCCATTGAGACGTACAGGTACTTTCCATCACCCGAGAGTGTAAGGTTATTAGGCAATCCTCCCATATTCGGTTCACTGCCGTACATTGCAAGGGATATTGTGGATACCGTTTTTTTTGATGTGTCAATGACGCTTACCGTGTCGCTGAGCGTATTCGCAACGTACATCTTGCTGCCGTCAAGTGAAGAGATAATTGCCGCAGATCCCACCTGTTCAAGAGGGATAACCCTTGTTACCGCGGGTGTACTACCGAGTGATATTACAGAAACTGTACCAAGACCGGTGTTTGATTGGCGGTTGCATACATAGGCCTCTTTACCGTCCGGAGTTATTGCTATTGCCCACGGGTAAAACCCGCCTGTCGTTAATGTAAAGGTTTGAGTATCCGTTGTCAGATTTATAATGGAGACTGTTTCACCTGGATACTGTTTGCCGTTTACGTCATAGGCAACATTATTAGCTGTAATTAAGGTATTGCCGGTTACCGCTATACCTGCAGGCGTTGGCCAAACCTCCACCGAACCAAAAGTGGAGGTTGTGTAAGGTAGAAGAGGTATTGCCTTTTTAAAAGTAAGATTTCTGTTTGCATCTATCCTAATATCAAGGACAAACCCCCTTTGTGACTCTATCCCCGGAACATACACATCCGTACCCGAAGCCGAAGTAGTGACAGCCATACCGTCAAAACTCTCATATCCAAGAGGCGGTGTTGTAAGAGATATATAAGATGCAATCTTGTCTGTTGCTGTATCTATTGCTGTTATCATGTGGCTTTTACCAGCGAAGGCAACCCATCCTGTGCTCAGGACTAAAACAGTTTTGCCATCCGGGGTTACGGCGATTTCACTCGGTTGAGGTATACTCTTACGATCAACTGCGTCGTAGGCAATATTCCCGATTTGTACTCCTGCAGGGCTCAGTGTGTAGCCGTTTGCACCCCAGTATTGGGAAGTTAGCGTTGAGCTGCTACTTTTGCCGCAACCGGTTATGGCTGGTAAACCAATAAAAACCACCGAAACAAATGAAAACAAATATTTTTTAAGCATATTACCTCCTACGTTTTTGGTATATTTGCTGTAGCCCGATTTGTCAAGACCGTGTAGTTATTTGCATGCCTGACCCCGATTTTTGTTTTTCCTTAATTTGTAAAAGTACGGATAAAGCGGCATGATGATCCCTCTTACCGGCTAGAGTTACGGGGATGGAAGAGACATTGGCGATCAATCTCGGCATGTGCGTAGGTTCAAGCACACCAGCAAAAGCCCTCCTGATATAAGGCAGTGTCCTCTTCGTCACGACGAGTACAGCGATATCATTCTCGCGTCCTGATACGGAAGGAAGGGACAGAACCCATGCATCCATGATCAAGGGAATGGATTTGATTTTTTGCTCGATCGCAGTTAGATCAACCCGTTTACCTCCGATCTTTACGATTCCATCTGTCCTGCCATGAAGAGTAAAAGTATCGTTCCCGGAATCCGATGCCCTGTCGCCTGTGGTAAAAAACCCCTTTTTATTTGTGTGCAGGTTAGGTGACAGGAATGGAGATGATACGGAAAGTCGTTCACCATCAATCATCCAGCGGACGCAGGAAAAAGGTTTCCATGAGGATTGTTTTGTTGACTGACAGCGTGTTGCGATACCGCCGGTTTCGGTGGATCCGTAAACTTCAGTAACACCGATGCCGGTTGCATGAGCAAAATGCAGGCTGTGAGATTTCTCCAGAAAACCACCTGAAGAAAAGGCAAGCCTGAGGTGCTTCATGCGGGGTGAAGATGTAGAAAGTGCCCGATAGTGCATCGGTGAACCGATGAATGCGGTACACTTTGTCCTGGCAGCTGTACGGATAATTTCCTGTGGAAAATACGGTATGTCATCGATGACGCGCGCCATGGATACGAAGGGCAGGAGTACCGAGAATAACAGACCATAAATATGCAGCGGGAGAACAGCAGAGAGAAGAATGTCTGTTTCAGTTATTTTAAATATTTTCTTAAGATACAGGGCTTCCCCTATAATGTTGTCAGGGGTTTTAGACCAGAGTTTAGGGGCACCCGTAGATCCGCCGGTATACAACCACAGGAATGGTTTGTCTGCTCCTATGGTAAGCCGCCAGGCCGGGACATCCGTCATTTTCTCGTACAGCGGAACGTATCGGATCCCCTTCGGTAACGCAATGGGTTGATCGGATAGAACAGCGTTTGCACCGGTTATTTTGCACGTATCAGCGATTACGTTATCCGACAGGGATGCAGGGATGACAAGCGAAGGACCGCCGCCGAGAGACGAAAGAATTGCAGCCATAATAAGTGTTTTGCTGGAAGTCGCAAGGCATAAATGTCCAGTCCTTTTATCCTCATTGCGGCTCCATGAAGAGATCGAAGAAGCCAAGCCAAAGATATCTCTGTACGATGCCCCTCCCAGGATGTATTCTTTCGCCATCGACTCCTGATCAAGGGCAAAGTCATGAGACATGTCCTGTAATATTGTGTTCATGGTAGAGTTCCGTTCCCGGCCGATCTCATCGTATAGGTACTGAATGTCTGGAGATGGACATGTCCATAGCTTGTGTGATCATCCATTACCTCACCTTCGAATTCACCATATTGGTTGTCAAGGTTTACAAGCATTTTGCAGGAAGTCCTCAGGCGGCTTCCGACGGGTATGTCCGGAACGGTTAAAACAGCTTTTTTTATTCCGACAATAACGCCTTCTCCCATGGTTTTTGTCTTATTACGATTTTGCCATCCTACGAAGGCAGAGGCAGTTTGCGCGACGAGTTCCACGATAATTATGGAGTTGATCTGTTCACCGTGGCATAATGGCCAAAGGGATGTAGCAATGGATTGAGTGACGCAGTGAACATCATCCACCTCAATGATATCATTGATTATTTTCATCCTGTACCGGTGGGGTATAAAATCGTCGATATTATACATTCACCGTATCCTCATACGTCTTCCCTGTTGACAACAAGTATTCCATCGCACACCCTTATGCTGCCTGACATACATTGAAAAAAAACCTGAGAAACATGGTCTTTGGTTTTCAAGGAAATGGATACATTAAAGTGTGCTTCTGATCCTATAATTTGCCTGAACCGGACCCGTTTGATTTCCCGGATTGTCAACCGCGTGCCGTGATGGGATGTATAGGATGAAAGTGTATCATAAACCATACCCAGCATACCTATTCCAGGGAGTATGGGTATGTTGGGGAAATGCCCTGAAAACCATAGTGAATTGCCCGGAATAAAAAAGTAACCTTCTGTACCTGCTTCATTTTGAATGAACTTCTCAGGAATTATCCATGTCTCGCTCATGGTAAAGGGGATATTATGCTGTAAAATTGATTTTGGAAAAGACATAATCAACGACATTCTGGACAGTCCGGATATTGGCAAGTTCATCTACGTTTACATCAATATCTATCTGGGACTCCAGCATACCAACCATATCCAGAGCATCTATACTGTCCATGCCAAGATCCTCAAAAAGATTGGCATCGGGTTTAATTTTTTCCTTAGGAATCTCAAATTGTTCCGTAAAGAATATGGCAATTAGATTATAAATTTCTGTCCGATCCATATCATTCTCCCTTAAAATCTATTAATACTTTATCGGAGTTAATATAACTCCGGTCTAATTGTCAAGAAACTGTAGAAACTATAATATTGCAATCTTTAAATGATGTGATATTATCATACCATGAAGTGGCCGGGGCTTATTCAATATGGAATGATAATAAGCTTACTTGTGATAAATGGGTCATGTGGCTCATCAAGAAACTCATTTTCCGGTGCATCTCGACAAACCGTTGGTTCACCACCTGCAGCAAGCGCACAGCTTCAGGGTACTCAGCCGGTTAGTTATCAGCTCTCTACACCTGCGGCAACAAATCAGTACGTATTCATAGCAAATACAACGAATAACACCGTTGCCGAGATAAACAAGGTGACTTTTTCAATAAAATCCATATCGGTAGGGAGTATGCCTACCACTGTTGATGTAACCCCCGATAATAAGACAGCAGTGGTGTTCAACTCAGGCGATTATTCGGTTTCTCTTATTGACATATCATCAGATACGGTTACGACACTTCCTGTGGATACCTACGACAACACGATGGTTCTTTCTCCTACAGGCAGCATCGCAATTACATATTTTGATCCATCCAAATCGACAAACCTCACGGCAAATCCGACACGCACATTTAATCAGATCACCATGCTTAATATAGCGGCTATGACCTCACAGGTGATCAATGTGAATTACCTTCCGCAGCGGATTATTTTTACTGGTGACGGGACAAAAGCAGTTGTAGTAACTACTTCTCAGATTGGGGTTGTATCTCTAACCGCAGGCTATCCCGTAACCCGTTATCAGCTTGTAGATCCTTCACAACAGCAGATCGATCCGGAATCATTGAAGCTCACGGCTGACGGTAACTACGCACTTGCAGTCATACAAAATTCCAATGATGTGGCTGTCCAGAACATAACGACTGGTGCACAGAGTATACTCGCGCTTGGTCCCACTGTTACAGACATTGAGCTCACTGCAGATAATGCCCGGGCAATTGCTGTAAACAGCGGTAACGGCAGCCTTTCTTTTATTACACTGAGCACATTCAGCACATCTACGATTTTTACAGGGCTTGATATTAACCGGATAGCAATAGCACAGAATGGCACCAATGCACTGCTATACACAACAAACCCGACTACAACTGTCCATGCCGGTGAGTCGGTGCATGTACTAACATTAACGGATGATACCATTCAGGCATATCCCGTCATTAAAGGGGTGAGTTCGGTAATTATGCTGCCATTTACAAGTACTGTTGGAGTATCTTCGGCAATTATTGTCCATGCCGGACCTGGTGGCTCTTCAAGTGATCCTGTAAAACAATTTTTCTATAACCATTACGCTGTAACGCTTTTCAACATGACTACCGGGGTATCAACACCTATTGCCCTGTTATCTGCGCCGACGTTGTTTGCTTTTAGCGATGATGGTGTGTATGCGTATGCTATGATGCCGGATTCGGATGCGATCGCTGTATTTAATCTCCTCACGCAGATCTCTACGGGTGTGTATGTCCCGTCACCACCGTATTTTGTCGGTGTAATGCCTGCCCTTCATACAGCATATATCGGAGAATCATACCCTCTTGGAAGACTAAGTTTCATTGAACCCGATCAAGGTATGCTTTTGATGACCATTACTGGATTTGAATTGGGGACATATTAAAATGAAGATTAATGATATACCTCCAAACATTATAAAACGCATACCATTTAACCATTTTATGTATGAGGCAAAGTACTGCATTGTACCGATTTTTGCTCTTTTGATGGTTTTGTTTGTTTCATCGTGCGGCGGCGGTACCGGGGGCCCTGCTACATCCGCTTATAAAATGACAAACACGGGAAATAAAATCTATATACTCAGCCCGCAATGGGGCATTGTTACAGGCATTGATATGAATTCTCTAAGCCTTAATACCTACTCTGTTGGTCAGGGGGCAAATCTGATAATGCCTGCCCACAACAATGTTGTTGTGTTGAATCCTACAGAGAATGCGGTGTACATTATAGCAGGGAACACCGTTATAAAAAAGACGGTTGCTGCAAATTTAAACAGTATGGTGGTTTCTTCAGATGGAAGTCATGCAGTAGTTTATCACAATTATATACCAGGGGAGGAAGCTTATTTCAACGGCATACTTGTTTTAAACACATTTTCTATAGTAAATCTTACAACGACTACGGATGATACCGTATCCCTGAGCATTGGCAGCGGTGCTCCACAGCAGGTTGTTTTTACGCCGGCAGGGGATAAAATTATTGTTATATCAAGGAACCAGTGCTTTGTAGTGCCTACCGAAACGCCGTTTGCCAATCACTATATAGAGTTGTGGCCCAATCCGTCACAGGTGGTGGTACCTGATCAGGTGGTTGTTACACCGCAGGGAGACATGGCATTAGTGCGATCCGAAGCTCAAAATTCTGTCTATGTGATCAATCTCCTCACCCCATCTATCAGCAATGTACTTACCGAAAATCAGCCAACACAAATAAGCATGTTTCCGGACGGGAATATGGCTATGATTATGAATGCCGGCTCTGAGAGCATTGGTGTTCTCGGCATTGATCATAATGCACTCACTATCTATGAACAATCGGTTAATATAAGTACGCAGGCGGATACGATTGCCACAGCGTTCTCATGTACCGGGGCATGCTCATCATCCACAGCAGTATACTCTGCACTTGCATACTCACCAACAAGCAGTGCTACAGCCATTACATACTTAAGGGTACAGAATGGTATAATCTCAGCCACGGTCTTCGGCGATCTCTCAGCACCTGTCAACAGCATTATTTTTGTGCCCGATAGCCCTTCAAAAGCGCTGATTATACACAATAATCCCAATTCCCCAGCTTCAGCATACGCGATGTCTTTGATTGATGTGGATGCTCAAAGAGTCAACCCATTCTTTATTCAGGGGGCACCGTCTTCTATCCTTTTTGCAAAACAGCAGGATGGGGATGAACTGGTATTTATGACGCTTACTTTAAACAATGAACTTGTGTACTATGATCTGGTTTCAGGGGCTACCGGTCGTATAGAACTTCCTGCATCGCCGGATACACTCGGATTAACTGGTAACACGCTATTTGTTTTGCATGATCAGCCGTTGGGCTTCATCACTTTAATTGATATTAACACATTTGTACAAAGGTATGTAAACGGTTTCAATGTGTATAAGTTATTTAATAGATAGGTATATATGATTAAGACTATGGGTATTGTATTTCTCATTCTTATTACGCCTGCAGCTGGCTTTGCCGGCTATAAGGTTCCTGTGAACACGTCTTCAACACCCTTCGGTATCGGAATAAGCACCGGCTATTTTGGTACAAAAGTCTCAACCCCGGGGTTCGGGTATATATCTCCGGATAACTGGATTGAGTCATGGTACATCGAAGGTTCCTACACTGTTCATAAGCATGTTGATGTGTTTGCAAACTACGGATATTCGAATATGATAGGAAATGGAACAAACTCCGATATTACCACAACACTTACAACGCATATAATTACTGCCGGCGTACGATATCAGTATGAGTTATCAAAGAGGTTTATCCCTTATGGAGAATTGGGTGTTAGCGGATATATCGGAAACGTGGATGTTAGTGCTCAGTTACAGGATATTAATAAAACAGCCTATGCTGTTGCCCCCGAAATATCCGCAGGCTTTTATCTCCCGGTGATCATCCCTTCAAATTCACATACCACTGTTGGTATTCAGTTCTCTTTCGGCTTGTTCAGAGATTATCTGGTAAAAGCAGCTTATTTTGATTTCGGTTATCTCGGGAAAATTACAATTGACGGCCAGCGGATAACCATTGGGCTGAGGGTTGCATTCTAATAGGGGCTGCAGCAAATTTGATTAAGCATGTTATTCGCAGATATTGAATACCAGGAGAAAACTATTATTGCTTTTTAAAGCCGGTATTGTGTTATATGATTCTGTAAAAAATGTTTGTGCTTTGCTGCGCTCTCCAAGCTTTTTGTATATAAATCCCGTATCAAACTGCGCCAATGCTTTGATCTGCGGTAATGTGATAGTCCTTTTATCTCTCCTTTCCGGATTGTTAAGCGAAATACCGGTTTGAGCAATGGCAATTATTTTACCAAGCGTATTCAGTGTATTATTGTATTTATCGGTTTTGTAAAATATGCATGCTTTTAAAAAATACGCATTGACGATATCGATACTGTCAGGGTGCGATGCGTACACATAATCTTTATAAAGTTTAGACTGATCATCCAGGATTGCGATAGCTTTATCATTTTTACCTGTCAAATGATACAGCAATGCCAATTGATTTTGAAAGTACAGATAATGGGGATAAAGTGTTATGGCAATTTCATACATGCGGACAGCGTTGTTGTAGTCATTATTTGACAGGTATAGCAAACCGGCAAAATCATAGTAAAATGCTTCATATGGATCATCTTTTATGGCGTTTCTTATTGCAACAAAAGCTGTATGGAAGGCATCCTTATTATGGGTTTGTTCAAACAACATCAGGTATAGTTTTGCCATGACGGCGTACGCCTGTTCATTGTGGATGTTGAATATGATTGCATGTTTTGCGGATTCAAAAGCAGCATTGGAATTTCTTTTTAATAGATCTGCTTCTGCAATGTGTGCATAGTCTTTACTCAACGTGTATCTGCTTTCAAAGACGATTAACAGCAGGAAGAATGCCGACAGCAGGAAATATTTTAAGAGTTTATCTGTTCGCATAACCTTTGTCCGATAGTATTAAGGATATCCCTGCATAAATGAATACAAGCCAGACAACAGCAGGCGATGCATAATCAAAATCTATGGAAGTGTGCAGCATAAATGAAACCAGAGAGATCAATAATACCCCTGCTAAAACAGAGCCTCGCTTCCATGCTGAACCAAATGACAGGAGCATCCCTGCTATCAATACAAGATATGCCGTCAAGCCCGGTATGCCTATCTCACTTGCCATTTCCAAATAATTATTGTGCGCATATCTCGAATAGATAGCCCCTTTTTGGTACATCCTGTATGCAATGTTAAATGTCCCGGGTCCCGTCCCTGTCCATGGATGATGCCTAATTATGTCTATGGCTCCCATTGCAAAATCTTTTCTTGCAATAAAAGACATGTCATTCACAGCGGTCAATTTTGAAGGCGCATACTTAAAAGATAGTGTGTGCTTATTTAAACTATTGTAAGATGATATAATAAAGACGAGAATCAGAACGGCTAACAATATAACAGTACTTATATATGCAAGAACTTTCTTTGCACCGTTTTCTTTTTTTAACACCATAAAGAGGAATGGTAAAGATAGGATATAAAGAGCAATTGCGGCCCTTGAATAGGTAACAAATAAACCCAATGTAATAATCAATGCCTCGATGTATAGTAATAGCTTGTATTTGCTTTTTATTAAAAGCATATACACAGGAGGAATGACCATAAGTAAAAAACCCGCCATTACATTGGGATGGATAAATGTTCCGAGTGCCCTGAATGTGTTTTTTGCGGTTTCTGAAACATTATGGTTTAAAATAGTATTGGTTTCAAGAATATGCCTATACCAGAAGTCTGTTTGATATATGCCGTACAGGGCAACTGCAGTGCTTGATACCGCCAGTATAAACAATAAGGTGTCTAACTTTTGTTTGTTAAAAATAAGATAAGAGCTGGTTAATAACAGGAAGCCGTTTATATATATATATACGAATCCCTCGCTCTCAAACATATTTATAGAGCCAAACATTGCAATAACGTTTATGCTTGCATATAAGAAAGCACCGGCTATAACTATCCATTGTTTCGGAGTCAATGCTTGGATTGTTCTCATTGGGTCATCAACAAAGCCAAAAGCCATTAAGCCTGCAATAGTAATGATAAATTCGGAGATAAACACGCCGTTTATATTGCTAATTCCAAACAAGGGATTACCCGCAGAGATAACGGGGAATATAAATGCTACAGCATATAGTAATATACCCGCTGCCTGTTTAATGCCTTTGATTTGTTTTTTCAATATGTCCATTGATCTTTATTGATGTAAAGCGTTTTGATATAAAGCCACGTCCTTCCATGTTATATCAGGGGCTATTAGCTTTCCTGTTTTCGTGTTATATTGAAACGGCTTCCATGATACAACAGAAGGTATTTTATTTATATAGCCTTTTGAAACAAGCGATTCAAGGCTTTTCGGCACACGATGCTCTGAATGTTTATAATTATCAATTGCCTGAGTTAATAATTTTTCGTATTTTTTCACATTCAGTCTTAAGATATTATAGAGACATATATTTTTTGTAATTGTGTCATTGCTTGAATTATACATATCCGTCCACATCTTAAGAGCAATGTCTACGCTGCCCTGCTTCTCACTAAGAAAAGCTATATATTGTTCTATTGTCTTGTGGTGTTCGGTTTTTTTATTTGCGATCTTAAAATAATGAAGTGCGATGGCATTGTTTTTATAGATGGTAAAGGCAATAAAACCTGCCTGAAACGGTATCTCCCAGCTATCCGGATCCCTTTTCATACCTAATTTTAGGAGATTCATAGCTGATGGTGCATCTTTATTGTACTGGGCAAGCATAATAGCTCCAAAGTTATACGCATCTATAAATCTTGGATCCAGCTTTGTTACAACATCATAGATATGATACAGGAGATTGAATTCCCTATCTGTTGCGAGGTGTTTGCCTATGTATTGTACAGACTGCATCCAAGATATATCAGAAAAAAAGTTATCATAGTGGAATACCGCCGCCTTTATGAAAGGTTCTGAAGGGAAAAATGCGAGTTCTTGAAACTCGTCAGTTTTTAATGGTTTTTTGTTATAATGATTTATGAGAAAAATGGAGAAAAAGAAGCATAACAGCCCAGCTATACCTATTAAAGGCCTTTTTATCATGTTAGTTCTTTACCTTCAAACAGAATAACAGTAAACAACAGTAAAAATACGGAGTAAAAAACAGCATAACCAATAAGGAATAAAGCCTGGTTTAAAGAAGGGAGTATGCCGTAAATAGCCTGGTTTTTTAAATCTAAAATAGCAAAATTAGGAAGTATATAATAAAAGAATTTTATAATGTATAACAGAACTGGCGATTTTGCAGACTCTGAAAGCTGCTTTAGTGTGCCTGTGGAGATACCGGCAAGATAGATAAAAAATGTAAAGATAGCACTTATTATGGATGAAGAAGTGATCACGGAAAAGAATATGGAAACAACGTTCAATATGATCAACTGCATCAGGACAAAGAGCATGGCAACTGCTATTGAGAAATAATGGAACTCATGGAAATACCAGATTGAATAATAGATACCTTTATTAATAAGCAGGATATTTGTGAACGCGCCTGCCGACATAATAACAATTACCACCATATCAAACAATACCATGCCGGCGAACTTACCTATTATGAACTCGTATCTTTTTATGGGCCTTGAAAGTACAAGATAAATGGTTTTTCCTTCCATCTCTTTTCTAAGCAAGGATGTGCCTACGAGTATGATAAGTAAAACGCTGAAAAAGGAAAGGAATGCGAGGCTGAGATCCTGAACGATCTTTATCTGTTCTCCCATTGTAAGAGGTGTAATAAGCTGGGATGCAAGTAAACCAAGTATCATAAAAAATATAGCAACGTATACGATCCTGTCTCTTATAGTTTCTTTCAATGTATTAAGAGCAATGGCATATATCCTACTCATTTCTAACCTCTCTAACAAATATGTCTTCCAGGGACTCTGTATGCTGCTCCAGTGATACAAGTTTTAGATTTAATGCTATAATGTCTTTTAATATCGCATCTACATCAGCATGCCTATCAATCTTTAAAACGCCCGTGTTATTATTAACCGATATATTGGTAATAAGTGATCTATATTTATCAACAATGCCATTTATATTATTCCCCTTTACAATCATCTCTGCATACTCAATATGCCCTGATAACAGCTCGTTTAAGCTGCCTTCTTTTACAATCCTGCCGTTTATTAGTATGCCGACTTTATCACATATCATTTCGACATCAGGTATGATATGTGTACTGAAGAACAGGGTTTTACCCTGCTTTCTCAACTTTAAAAAAATATCCCTGAAAAGCCTTCTTCCAATGGGATCAAGATTTGCCATTGGTTCATCAAGTATTAGTAAATCCGGGTCACCAACAAGTGCCTGCGCCATACCAAGCCTCTGTGCCATGCCTTTTGAATAATTGCCGATAGGCATGTCTGAATAGCTGCCAAGCCCGGCAAGTTCGATAAGTCCGTGAACAGTATTATCTATGCCTTTTTTGTCAATGCCCTTTAGCCGTGATACGAAGCTTAAAAACTCATAAGCATTAAGATAGGTATAGAACATTGGGTTTTCAGGCATATACCCTATCAAAGCCCTTGCCGATATATCGCGTGCATCGATATTAAAGACCTTAATAATGCCGGAGCTTTTTTTTATAAAATCATTGATCAGTTTTATTGTTGTAGTTTTCCCGGCCCCATTGGGACCCAAAAATCCGTATATCTGTCCTTTTTCAACAGTAAAACTCAATCCTTTTAAAACATGACTCTTCCTAAAAAAGCCTTTTTTATAATAAAGCTCTATATCCCTGCATTCAATGGCATTCATATTAGATAATCCTGTCTCATAAACACAAAAAATGCAATAAGTGTAGGGTTGAGGTACCCTCGCCCCTACAAGGTCTCTATTTTTTAAATGCGTTTTTGGGTTAAAAAAAATGGTAACCGAAAGGTTACCATTTAATGTAAACCAAAAACAGCCTGTTTTAGTTATGCACTACAAAATATGGGCCAGTACCCTGAACACCACCGGGTGCAAGAATACCGCCTGCATCATTACAGCCATCCAGTGCCCATGCAGTAGGACTTGTAGCTGGACTAAAGTAAAAGGTTATATCACCTTCGGTTGTGGATCCGCTACATCCTGAGTTGGTTAATCCATAAGAGCTTGGATCGGATTGATTGCCTGAACCTGAGGTAGGTGTCATTGTGGAACCTGCTACGTAAGGATTTGCAGGTAGTTGAGAATTCGGCAGGTGAGATGCGAAGTTCTGATCGGTTAACGATATAGGATATACACCGCCTGTTCCAACAGCATAATCTTCCAGTGCCAGATCAACAGTATGCATACCTTCTTTTACTGATGCCTCTTTTGCCCTTTGCTCCATAGCAATAAAGTTTGGGATTGCTATAGCTGCGAGTATGCCGATGATCACAACGACCACCATCAACTCAATTAATGTAAAACCTTTTTGTCCTTTCATAATCTTTCCTCCTTTAAAAATTTTCTATCTTTGAGTGTTGCAATTGTTATGCCAATGTATATATCGTATAACTTACTGATAAATAAACACTTACAATATTGTAGTTTTAATTTTAACATTTTATATCCTTAATCATAACAAAAATTGGCATAATGATTTTAGTTATGTAACACAAGATTTTGCCATAAAGGGCTCGCTGTTATAGTACCGACACTATTGCAGCCATTCATTGCCCATCGAGTAGGGTTTGTACTTGGACTAACATAATAAGTAATATCTCCGGCAGTGGATACTCCAGAGCAGCCGCTGTTAGCCAATGCCCATGCAGATGGATTTGTCTGGTAACCGCTTGATGCGGTTGTTTGAATATAGCCGTTTGTATATGGGTTAAGAGGCATTTTCTTGTCTGGTAAATCATTTATAAAGTTGGGGTCAGAAAGATCAGTAGTGGCCGGATATATACCGGAAAAATCAACTGCATACGTTTCTAATGTTATCTGTATTGTATTCATAGCTGATTCTATGGATGCCTGTTTAGCATGATTTTCCAATGTGATAAAATTGGGAATTGCAATTGCAGCGAGTATGCCGATAATTACCACTACTACCATTAACTCAATAAGAGTAAATCCTTTATGTTTTGATATATCTATTGAGTGCATGTTTTTGAATAACATATAAAAAAACCTCCATGAGAGGAGAATAAGCACAAAACATGCCTTTTTACAGATAAGCCAACTATTTGATTTAAAAAGATATTTTCTGTTTATACAGATTTGTAAGCAGCAATTGCTGAAAAATGAACAAAAATTGAAAAGATGTGTTTACTCGTACCTCAATGCCTCTATTGGATTAAGCATTGAGGCTTTTCTTGCAGGGTATAAGCCGAAGAACACGCCTACAGCAAAGGAAAAAAGAAAAGCAACTAGTATCGGGAGTATATTTATAGTTATAGGTATATGTATGTAATGTCCTGCGACAGTGCTGACTATGATCCCGAGTATTATGCCGACAATGCCGCCCAGGGTGGACAGAGTGACAGCTTCAAGCAGGAACTGCGTAAGTATATCCCTTCTTTTAGCACCAATCGCCATTCTTATACCAATTTCTCTTGTCCGTTCTGTTACCGATACGAGCATAATATTCATTATCCCTATGCCGCCGACAAGCAAGGATATTGAGGCAATACTGCCAAGAAAGATAGTTAATAATCCTGTGATGTTTGAAATGGCCGATAGTATATCTGCAACATTGCGGATTGTAAAATCATCGGGTTGGCCTTTTTTTAAATTATGCCTTTGTCTTAAAAGTGCTTCAATCTCATTTTGTGCCTCATTGATTGACGAGCTTGAGATTGCCTTTACGAAAATAAGACTAATGTATGTAATACCAAGCAGCTTCTTTTGAATGGTTGTATAAGGTGCAAGGATCATATCGTCCATATCCTGCCCAAAACCGGCAGTTCCTTTTGTTGCCATAACGGCTACAACACGGAAAGGAATATTCTGGATCTTTATAATTTTGCCGATCGGATCAATATTACCGAAAAGCTGCTGTCTAACGACCTGTCCGATAGCACATACATTTGCAGAGGCATCAACATCTTCTCTGTCAAAGAAGTTTCCTTCTGCTACGGACCAGTCCCTAATCATGGGAAAGCTTGAACCAACACCCAATATGGTTGTTCCCCAGTTCTGATTCTGAAAGATCACCTGTCCGGTAGTTCTAACACTTGGGGATACATAAAGAACATCAGGGCATTCCTGACTTATAGCATTGGCGTCTGATGGCATAAGATTTGTTCCTGTGCCGAAACCGCCGTGTACTCCGCCCATAGATGTACTTCCGGGGAAGATCATAAGAATATTTGATCCGAGTGCAGAGATTTGGGTTTCTATCTTTTTACTTACACCCTGTCCAATCGATACAAGTGCAACTACTGCGGTTATTCCTATAATTACACCAAGCCCTGTTAGCACGGACCTCATTCTGTTTTTGGATAAAGCCCTAAAAGAAACCTTCATTACTTCAGGGATATTCATCTATCACCATTAATCCATTTATCCGAAACAATAAGTCCGTCTTTAAAATTTATAATTCTTTTTGCATAAGCAGCGATATCGGGTTCATGCGTAACAAGTATAATTGTAACACCTGTTTCTTCATTCAATCTTGTAAGGATTGACATAATTTCTATACTCGTTTTGCTGTCAAGATTACCTGTAGGTTCATCGGCAAGTATAATATCCGGAGTATTTACAAGAGCCCTTGCTATTGCAACACGTTGCTGCTGACCTCCTGAGAGCTGTTGGGGATGATGGGTTTCAAATCCTTTTAATCCCATCATATCAAGCAATTGCATTGCCTTTTCTTTTCCTATACCGTTATTTGTGGTTGAATATATCATCGGTAGTTCTACATTTTCTAAGGCTGTTGTTCTTGAAAGAAGGTTAAAGCTCTGAAAGATAAATCCGATTTTATTGTTTCTTATTTCTGCAAGTCTATCCGGGGCAAGCAATGTTACATCATTACCCTCAAGCAGGTATTTGCCTTCTGTTGGTATATCAAGACAGCCGAGTATGTTCATAAATGTTGTTTTACCGGAGCCGGAAGCGCCTGTTACAGATACAAAAGAGCCTTTTTTTATTTCAATATCAACGCCTTTTAATGCCTCAACCTTAACCTCTTCAAGAAAATAGGTTTTTTTAAGACCAATTGTTTTTACAACAATCCGATCACTCCGCTGTTCCATAACCTGTAACCACCTTATCTCCCTGTTTTATGTCCCCGTTAACAAGCTCCGTAAAGTTATTATTTTTTATACCCGTTTTAACGGGAATAGGAATAAAACGTTCATCTTTATAGCCCCATACCTTAGTTACCCTGTACCACGCCTTTAATTGAGATTCTTCCGGCGGGACACTCACCCATGAGGGTAATCTGTGATTTTTTGCATACTCCGTGATGATTTTATTTGGATCCTTTGGTGTAAATCTGAAAGCAGCATTTGGTATAAGTAATATGTTGTTCTTTTTTGCAACATCGATATTCACATAGCTTGTCATACCCGGCTTTAATAATAGGTCTTTATTATCAACATATATAATCACATCGTAGTTTACCACATTCTGTATTACCATTGGTGCATTTCTTACAATGGCAACCGTACCTGTAAAAGTAATATTGGGATATGCGTCTACGGTAAAATCCGCCCTCTGTCCAACCTTTACCTTACCTATATCTGTCTCAACAACATTCGTATCGCTCTCCATTTTTTTCAGGTTTTCTGCCAGATCAAATAGATCGGGAGTTTGAAATGATGAGGCAACAGTCTGTCCGCTGTTTACCTCTCTTGTTATTACAACACCGCTTAATGGAGAAACAATCCGGGTATGTTCAAGATTAAAACTCGCTATTTTATAATTTGCCTGTGCCTGAAGAAGGGCTGCCTGCGCGGCTGTAAAACTCGCAACTGCCGTTTCATAGTTGGTTTTTGCTGTCTGAAGATTCTCTTGTGAAATGAGATCATGCGGCAGTTGTAATCGCCTTTCGTAAATAGATTTATTTAATGCCATTGTTGCTCTGGTATTTAAAATGCTTGCATGAGCAGATAAAAGGGCGGCCTTTGCCAGTGTAAGTTGAGCCTCAAAAGGCGTTGGATCAATGAGTGCAAGCAATTGACCTTTTTTCACAACACTATTGAAGTCAGCATATAACCTTATGATTTGTCCTGATACCTGAGCACCAACCTGAGCCCAAACTACGGGATTAATCTGGCCTGTTGCAACTACAGTAGCAGTAATACTACCGCGGCCTATTGACCCGAATGTAAGGGTTTGCTTATGATCTTCTTTTTTAAAGTAAAGTACGATAATCACTATTATGATAATAGTTATACCCGTAATGGTCAGGTATTTATTTTTTTTAAGCCAGCTTTTAAATGTTTTTTTATTGTCATTCATTGGGTAATCCTTTCCCTATAACATAATCTAAGTTTGCTATTGCAATATTGTAATTTGCAAGCGCAGATGCATAAGATGATTTTGCATTCTGATAGGTACTTACCGCTGTTAAATAATCAAGATAGTTGTTTACACCAGCCTTATAACCCTTTGATACAAGAGCAAGGTTTGCTTCTGACTGCTTTACCGTATCCCCTGCAACGGATATGCTTTTTTCTGCTTGTTGGATGGTATCTATTGCTGAAGCAACCTGGAGTCCCACACTCAATTTTTCCTGATCGAGATTATACTTTAGCTGCAGCATTCCTGCTCTTGCAACCTCTAATGCAGATGAGTTTTGTAAACCGGAAAATATGTTGAACGTAAGTTCAAGTCCTACCTGCCAGTTCCACACAATAGGGAATGCCTGTCCTGCCCAGTTGTAAGAAGCATTTCCGGTAAGAGACGGGAAAAAAGCGCTGTAGGATTGCTTGTATGAGTATGTTGCAGCATCAAGCTGTTTTTTTAGTGCAAGGTAATCGGGTCTGATGTTTAATGCCTGTTCTGTTGCAGCGTTTATATCCGAGGAAAATGGCGCAGCTGCAAGAGCGCCTTTAAATTCTACATCGTCTGTCAAGGGCATGTTCATAAGGGACAAAAGGTTTAAAATGTATATCTGTCTTGCATTCTCTGCAGTGATGAGATTAAGCCTTATATTCCCAAGGCTTGCTTTTGCACTCAGCACATCTATCTTTGAGTCTATACCGGCTTTGTAATAAACTTCTGCTTGTTTTAATTGTGTCTCTACCTGTTTTATAAGATACTCATCAGTATCTATGATCATGTTGTACTGTAGAAGGTTAAAAAAGTTCTGTTTAACATCATATATCAGTGTATTTCTGGTATTAATAAAATTATATTCGGATGACTTTACAAGTTCCGACGCACTCCTCATTCCGAAATAATTCTTACCGAATGTAAAAATCTGCTGATTTAAGCCAATCGATGCGCTGTAATAAGGATAATTTGTATTACCCGGTGGTACAATAAAGTTTGAAATGTATGGACTCTTTGATGTGGCAGCCAGATTTGCTGTAGCCCTTTGCCAGTCTGCAACAGCATTTACCTGAGGAAGCATGTTAGACCTTGCTATTCCATAATTGCCCTCGCTTGACATGATATTCATTTCAGACGATTTTAATTGAGGATTGCTCTGGAGCGTAAGCTTTATACAATCATCAAGAGTAAGTATCTTGCTATCATCCGCTTTTACCGTTTGAACGCCTATTATTAAAATAAGTGTAATAAGATATATAACAGTTTTTTTCATTTTTCTGCCTCATAATGATTGAAAACAACTAAATTCTATCGTTTACTTCCTGAATCTTCTATCCGCTTTATTTGATATTACTCTTTGTATTAAATCAAATAATTTTTTTTGCTGGGCTTTGTTCAATATCGTTTTTTCATCAAGTATATGGGCAACTATCATATTTTGTATGTCTTCCTGCATATTTCTGATCTCAGATATGTCTTGATGGATAACCTTCATATCGGGCTTGTCTGCACGAAGGGCATTGATAAGTTCCATCCTCTTTTGAAAGATTTGCTGTTTATCTTTAGTTATTTTATTACTTAGTATGTTTCTTTTTTCAACTATTGCCTTTGCCTGATCGGGAGTAAGGGAGAGTTCTTTAACAAGAAATCTGTTGAATCTTTCCATATTGGGTTTCCAGCCGGACGTACGATATTCAATATGTTTACTATATACATATCCCATCGTTATAAGAATGGATATGTTAAAAAGTACTGAGATTAAAAGTATAAATTTTAATGTGCTATTTTTCATTTTGTCCATCCATCATTGCGATATACGCCCCTCCTATAGAATTGGGTTGAACCGCTTCAAATGTATCGAGAGAGAGAGAGGCTACAAGTGCTGTTTTCTGGTTCATAAAGGTTTTACCAATAAAACTACCCGACTTGATCCCTATAACTATTATTCCGATGACAATTAATGTTTCTGCAAGCGTGGCAAATATGGGAAATATTGAGAAAGATCTTCTTGAGTTTTCATTTTCTGCACGAGACATAACCCTTGTCACGAACCCATAAGGGGCATTCAGACTTTTCATATAACTGAAAGTATCGTGTAATGCATGCATCTCCTTAAGTCTTATTTGACATTTTGTGCAATCTCTAATATGGGCGTCGAATAGCTCTTTTTCAGCTTTTGTTAATTCTTTATCTATGTATGGTGAGAAAAGCTTTCTTGCCCTTGAACACCTCATATCTACCTCCCAGTATGATAAACGATGCATGCTTGTTTTTTGTTCCATAAACCGTCTAACTCTGTAAATAGCTTTTTACTGAGTAAACCCTTTTATTAACTTCTTTAACTCTTCCCTTGCCCTTGAAATCCTGGATTTAACAGTACCTATGGATATGT
This sequence comes from Deltaproteobacteria bacterium, assembly GCA_023382265.1. Lineage (NCBI taxonomy): Bacteria > Pseudomonadati > Myxococcota > Myxococcia > Deltaproteobacteria bacterium. The sequence goes on from JAMCPX010000050.1 coordinate 23,637, forward strand.
CCAGTATATCGGCAATCTCTCCATATGAAAGCCCTTCTACCTCTTTCATAACTATGATTGTTTTTAGTTTCAGAGATAGCTTATTTAAAGCATTATTTAAGGCATCGGCTATCTGCTTGGATTCATAAGACTTTTCAGGAGAAGGGTCAACCGACGGCTGTTCTTCAATAAGCGATGTATCGTTCGTGGTATGTGGAAAGTGGGTTTCAAAAGTAGATTTTCGCTTATAATCAATACAGGTATTAACTGCAATACGGTATAGCCAGGTATAAATGGATGCATTTGGTCTAAAATTTTTCAGGCTCTGGTACGCTTTAAGAAATGTTTCCTGAGCTGCATCATTGGCAGTGTCCGTATCTCCAAGCATATAGCTGCATAAACTGTATATATTATCCTGATAGGTAAGGACTATTTCTTCAAATGCTGATTTATCCCCATTCTTAAACCGATCAAGAATTACAGGGTCATTGAGTTTTTTCATTCGTATATAATTCAATCCCGATTAGAACAGCTCTGTTACAATACCGTCCATAACGCATATACCTTTAACAGTGAGCGACAGTTTGCCCTCATTTATAATCACCAGACCACCTTCAGAAAGATGTTTTAAAAGCCCTTTGTTCTTTACGAGGCTGAGATCAACACCCTTCCATGTTCTTAAAGACAAAAATATATGTTCGTAAGTTGAAGCGTCCTGATCGAGCGTTTCTACCCTGCTAATCGGGAAAGAGCTGTTTGATAGCTTACTCATATAAGCTGATACAGGATATGAGTTCTCATATCTTGCCTGCGCAGTCATACCTATCCACGGCAAGCCTGTCTTAAAAAAGCCATGCGCACCAGAACCAATGCCGAGATAATCGCCCCTTTCCCAGTAATTGTTGTTGTGCAATGATTGGAAGCCTTCTTTTGCAAAGTTTGATACCTCGTAATGCACATAACCGATGTCTGTAAGCCTATTATGAATATTTGTATAGAGCTGTTCAAATATATCATCATTCATTTTTTGTTTAAATGTTTTGTCAACGGCAAGCGGTGTGCCCTGTTCAATTGTCAAATAGTATAAAGATACATGCTCCGGATTTATCTCCCGGATACCTTTAAATTCTTTTTCTATGTCCTGAGACGGTATGCCATAGATGATATCTATATTTATATTTTTAAAACCGGCTGATCTGGAAAGTTCAATGGCGTTAGTTGCCTCATCAACAGTATGTATTCTGCCGAGAGTATTGAGTATTTTGTTGTCGAATGATTGGACACCTATACTTATCCTGTTTATACCAAGACCATGCAGAGCCTTAAGCTTTTCTCTTGTTACACTCTCAGGATTAAGCTCTACGGTTGCTTCTACATTATCCGTTATCAACAAATTAGACCTTAATGATTCTATGATCTCCCCGAGCTGTTCCTGATTAAGCAGAGACGGTGTCCCTCCCCCGATGTACATGCTTTTTACATGCCTGTCAGAAAGGAAAAGCCTGTACATTGATATCTCAGATTTTACAGCTTTAACATAACGATTTATTTCATCATTTTCAGGCAGGTTCGACAAAAAACCGCAGTATCTGCATTTTTGTTTACAGTATGGTATATGAATATAAACCGTATATGTACTCATAAAAATACAATATAATGCACATATTTTAAACATGCAAACACATAAAGCAATAGATGCATATATTTTAAAGCCTGTTCTTGACAGGTTTTATAAAGAATATGAGCTAAAAGAGCGCATAACTTATGACCCTGTTGAGTTCCCCCATCGGTACAAAAAGCCTGAGGATATAGAAGTTGCCGGGTTTATCGCATCCTGTTTTGCCTATGGACGGATTGACCTGTTTAAGCCTGTCGTTGAAAGGATGCTTTCTTTAACAGAGGGTTCACCCTATGCATTTTTTAGCTCTTTCGATATCCGGAAACAATCCCATCTTTTTAACGATATAAAGTACAGGATGAATAAGACGTCAGATATTTTTGGATTTTTTCATCTTTTATCTCTTATGCTTATGAAATACCATACTATTGGTGAATTTTTTAAATATCATTATAAAAATAGTGATGAAAGCATAGTGCCCGTTTTAAGCAAGTTTGTAAATGCCTTTTACAGTGGTGATACAACAAATGTATACGGCAAACAAATCTACCCATTTGGTTTAAAACAACTCCTGCCGTCGCCTGATAAGGGCAGTACCTGTAAACGCGCCAATATGTTTTTAAGATGGATGGTAAGGTACGGAGATGCTGTTGACTTTGGTTTATGGAGGTTTATCCCGAGGAATAAGCTTATTATTCCTCTTGATACGCATATATCGAGGATTGCAAGACATCTTCTGCTTACGGAAAGGAAAACAACGGATCTTAAAACAGCCATAGAAATAACAAACAATCTGAAACTGTTTGATTCAGATGACCCTGTTAAATATGATTTTGCATTGTGTCATCTTGGCATCTCAGGCAAATGCCCTTCAAACAGGTCTGATTCATCTTGCATGGTTTGTATGCTAAAAGATGTGTGCATTGTTTAATTGATGAACTGCTTAACATTATGCTGTCAATGCATCCTTTGCCCTCACAACCTTTCTGTAAGAATAAATAAACGCAGGAACAACTACAAGAAATGTGAAAGCCGCTATGGTTGCATAGCTTTCATCAAAAGGCAGAATCTTTTCAAGCCCCATAAAATTCCCTATACCTATCAATGCAAACAAGCCTCCGCCAAAGAATAAAGACCTGCCTCCTGTTTCGCTGCCTATTGCCTTGATTTGATCTTCTGTAAGAGCATGTGCTAACTTCAGGGAAACCCCGAATAAGAACCCTATAAGTATGAGCATGAGCATTGTTCCTACTCCAAACATAAGTCCCGGTAAAAATGCCGTCCATGCATCATGCATAGCAGGCGCTGCTATTGTATTAACAAATAATGCAAAGCTGCCGAAACCAAAACCCGCTATGAATCCATGTATCAATGTCCATTTAACCGGCAGGTCTGATTCTTTAGGGTCGCAAGTTTCGCAGTTTGTACTTAAAAGACGGCTACTTTTTTCCATGTTCCGTACATCATTATGGTGGTGCCCTATTAAATGTATATGAGAATAACGTCTTCTTTTAATCACAATAAATCCGGTGAACACCATAACTATACCCACTGCAATATACACATAATCGTTAACCTCGGGCTTTAATAATATTGGAGCAAGCGCAAGATAAGATAGTTCCGATATGAGCATTCTTTGAATGGTAAAAGCCATTGAAAAATATAAGCCTGCCTTCATCCCATGCTTACTTCCGCTACCTATTGCGTAGCTAAACGTTATGGGCCAAGTATGCTCATCGGGTAAGATGCCGTGCAGTATGCCGAGTAAAAAAGAATATACAACTGCTGTAAGTGGGTTCATAATATTTATTCTCCTCCAAATAATATTGATCTTTTATTAAATTAAGGGGAAGTTAAAAAATGTCAACAACATGTTTTATGATATTAAACCAGAGAATATGGCAATAAGGCTTGTCTCCCAAAGTGAGTACATAGTCTGTCTAATTATTTTGCTTGACACAATTACTCATATTATAATATTTTTAAAAAATTAGTATAATTCTAAGCAAAAAACAAGAGGGCGTTTTATGGGCAAATATAAAGTAAGATTGAGACCTCTTCCTTCTTTTAGAGAAGAGGTTTTATGCATGATGGGATGTCCAATACGTACGGATAGCGGTAAGTATGTTCAGAATGTTCATGAGGGTAAGTACGAGGAGGGATACATAATTGCACGATCTCCCAATCCCTTTGCCTCTGTGTGCGGCAGGGTATGCGCTGCTCCTTGTGAAGATAACTGCCGCAAAGGGAAGGTTAACATAAATGAGCCCATATCTATTCGTTCATTAAAAAAATTCCTCTGTGAAAAATATGGGGTTGAATCCAATCAACCCGAGACACAGAAAAAATTATTTGAAGGTGAAATGCCCTATGCTCATAGATGGAGCTGGGATGCACCCGTACTTGTAAAGCAGGGGAAAATAAATAAAAAAGTAGCAGTCCTTGGTGCCGGAGTTGCCGGTTTGTCATGTGCACATGACCTTGCTTTAATGGGATATAAAGTAACGGTCTTTGAAGAATCGGAAAGAGCAGGCGGTATGTTAAGGTATGGAATCCCAAGATATCGTTTACCTTCCGATGTGCTTGATCAGGAGATAGAGGCGGTTGTTAATCTTGGAGTAGAGATAAAGTATAACACAAAAATAACGAAAGAGTTTGGGATCAGTGAACTTAAAAAACAAGGTTATGAAGCCATTTTTATAGCGGTCGGGACGCAGCGGGGACGCGATCTAAACATAGACGGCGTAAACATGCAGGGCGTTATAAAAGCCATTGATTATCTTGTCGGAGCAAACAAGGGAAAACAATTCTATCTTGGTAAAAAGGTTGTTGTAATAGGGGGCGGACTTGTAGCTTTGGATGCAGCGAGGGATGCTTTCCGTTTAATAAAAGAAACCATTCAAAAAGAAGTTTCAATAAATTATCCGGGTGAAAAAGATGAACAGACATCTGTGCAGGGGATGTTTGAAACACTCGATATCGCAAGGACAGCTATTCGTAGGGGTGCTATAGAAGTTGATGTTGTCAGCCTTGAATCGTTGGATGATATGCCAGCTGCCAGGACCATACAGGGAAAGGCTGAGCTTTTAGAAACAATAGATGAAGGCATTAAGTTCCTTCCTTCATGGGGACCGAAAAGCATTATCGGTGAAAACGGAAAGGCAAAAGCTGTTGAGTTTAAAAAGGTATTGTCTGTGTTTGATGAGAACGGCAGGTTTAATCCAAAATTTGATGATGCGGTAACAAAGGTAATAGAAGCAGATTCTATAATCTTAGCTATCGGCCAGGCTACGGATCTATCCTTTTTAAGAGAAGAAGACAATATAAAGATAGCTGGTTCGGGTGTTATAACAATTGATAAAAACACATTGTCATCAACGGCACCCGGGGTGTTTGCAGGCGGAGACTGCGCATTTGGTCCGAGAAACTTAATTGATGCGATCGCAAACGGTAAATTAGCAGCAAGGTCCATGCATGAATACCTATCAAATAAAAAACAGGAAGTAACGTATAAAGTAGAAGTAGAAGTATTGCGGACAGAGCAATATAAAATGCCGGACGATTACGATATAAACAGAAGAAAAACCCCGCCGGTACTTGATGTAGACGAGAGAATTGGTTTAAGGGAATTAGAGCAATCATTTACAGAAAAAGAGGCCAGGATTCAGGGGGGAAGATGTCTAAAATGTCATATAAGTCCGATCTATGACTCTGATCTTTGCATAATTTGCGGCAGATGCACCGATATATGTCCGGAAAATTGCCTTGAATTTGTAACGCTTGAAGAACTGGAACTCAGTAATGAAGATAAAGCAAATATATATAAAAACTTACAATACAAAGAAAATGAAAATGTAACCGTGTTTTTAAAAAATGATGAAAAGTGCATTAGATGCGGATTGTGCGCGATTAGATGCCCTACTAATGCAATAACAATGGAAAAAATTATGGTCTGGGAGGAAGTAAATGTCTGAAGATAAACTCAATAAAAATGATTATAGCCCAAAATTAGAGATTACACGCAGAGGTTTTTTGTCTTTAATCGGACTTGGTTTTTTGGGCGTTATTGGTAGTCTTGTGCTGCAGGGTTTTTCTGCCGTGAGATCTATAATCCCGAATGTTCTATACGAACCGCCAAAAAAGTTTAAAGTAGGCCCGCCGTCCAGGTTTTCAGAAGGTGCAACATTTTTGCCGGAAAGATTGTTTATAATTAACAACAATAACGAATTCCATGCTATTTCGGCAATATGCACGCACCTTGGATGCACTGTTAACCTTGCCCAATATTCACCGCCAAAAACTTATATATCACGAAGAACTGGTAAAACAGTAGACGAGACCTTTGAGTTCCATTGCCCCTGTCATGGTTCAAAATATAGAGAGAACGGCAATGTTTATGCAGGACCAGCCCCATTGCCATTGCCGTGGTATGAGCTTTCTTTGGCACCGGACGGCCAGATAGTAGTTAATACGGACAAAATCGTGGATCATAATTTCAGATTAAAGTTATAAAACTAAGTATTTAAAAGAGGAGTAACAATGATAGAAAAGCTTAGGAAATTAAAAAAACAACTAACATGGACTTATGTTCCGGAAACAGAAAGAGAGGCATCGGATGCGGTTGTAAGAAATTTTGTTCTTCACTGGTTCCCGTCAAAAGTTACATCTAAGAGTCTGTCTTTCTTATACACATTAGAACTTGGAACTATATCCATATTATTATTTGCAATATTACTCATTACCGGAGTTCTTTTAATGTTCATGTATGTGCCTTCTGTAGGGCAGGCTTATTGGGGAGTAAAGGATATTGAATATGTGGTTTCTTTTGGTCCTTTTATAAGAGGTATACATAGAATAGCAGCAAGCCTTATGGTAGCAGTGGTGTTCCTGCACATGATGAGAGTTTTCTTAACAGGGGCTTACAAAAAAGGCGGGAAAGCTATTGGCAGTTTTAGACCGTTAAACTGGTGGATAGGTTTAACACTTTTGCTCGTTACAATGCTCCTTTCTTATACAGGCTATCTGTTACCATGGGACCAGTTAGCAGTATGGGCAGTAACGATAGGGATGAATATAGCTAAATCAGCCCCTTTTATAGGAGAAAAAATCGCCTTTTTGTTAAGGGGCGGTACTATTATAGATCAGAATACTTTACTTAGATGGTATGTTGCCCATGTTGTTTTATTGCCCTTATTTGGCGTTATTTTAATCGTATGGCATATGTGGAGAATCAGAAAAGACGGCGGTTTGGGCAGTGTGGAATCTTTAGCTGAGGAAAGGATTGTTAAAGATAAAATAGTTCAAAAGGGCAAGACGTACAGTTTAATGGGTATTGTAACGGGTGCAACACCAGCCATCATTTCCCATAATGTGCAGGGTGATACATATTTTTCTTCCCCACAGCTCACACGCAGGATTTTAATTGTCTTTACAATTAGTGCTGTTATCCTTTTAGGTATTGCCTTCATATACAAAGCACCTCTTGAAGCACCAGCAAGCATGATTATACCCCCTAACCCGGCAAAGGCTCCCTGGTATTTTTTATGGCTACAGGAACTTGTCGCCGATACAACAATAAGGATTGGAAGCTTCACAATAAGCGGCGGTTTTGTGGGGGGTATATTGGTTCCAGGTGTTTTGATCCTTGCTGCAGTGCTCTGGCCGTTCTTGGATAAAAGCGGTCCGGAAGCAATAGGCGTATGGTTTCATAAAAATAGGAGGCTGCAAAACACAGTTTTTATCCTGACGGTATTGGTAATTATAGCTCTGATTTTTGTCGGCAGTGATATGCGTGGTCCTTATTGGAAGCTTTATATGCCATGGCAAACATGGCCTAAAACGCCTACAAAGTTTTAAACAAATAGAAAAGGAGACTCAAGAATGGAGCGAAAGGATTCTTTACTTTTATTTATAGGTGGCACCTTATTATTAATACTTACACTTGCAATGATCTATAAAGAAACTCACCCGCAATGGGAAAGTTATCAAAAGCAATTTGTAAAAGTAGCAAGCACATATATAGGCGAAGAAAAAGCCAGAAAGGTAGATCTTGGGTTCAGACAAATATATATACCAAAACTAAGACGTGTGGATAGATGTACAATCTGTCATTTAGGTTATAATATCCCAGGATTAGAAAAAGCTGTGGAGCCTTTTACAACGCACCCTGACCTGCCTTTTATGAAATATCATCCGTTTAAAAAATTTGGATGCACCCTTTGTCACGGCGGCCAGGGTTATGCAACAAAGCTGCCCGATGCTCACGGTAATGTATCAAACTGGAATGTTCCTTTGTTAAGCAAAAGACTTGGAATAAAATACGGGTTAGCAGAGCCGGGACATATTATGGAAATCAATTGCAACCGATGTCATAATGATGATCAAAGCACCCAATGGATGGATTACATCAACTCGGCAAAAAATCTTGTTAAGCAATATAATTGTACTTCCTGTCATACTATCAACGGCAAAGGCGGAACAATAGGACCTGATCTAACGGATGAAGGAGATAACAATCCGGAGAACTATAACTACAGTAATGTGAAGGGTGAAAAAACATTCTTTAACTGGTTATATCAACATTTTAAAAACCCCGCCAAAGTGAGCAAGGGAACTGTCATGCCTAATTTTAATCTAAGCGATAAAGATGCACAGGCACTAACAATGTTGGTCCTGAGTTTTAGGCATAAAAACCTGCCCTATTCCTACATACACATTCCCGCTTCACAGCCTGTAACCGTAAGTGCAGTGGTAAAGAAGACAACCAAGATGGCGTATAAGGCTAAGTCGCCAAGAAATGAAGAGATGATAAGTGGGGCTCATCTAATGAAAAAGTACGGATGCACTGCATGCCATACCACCAATGGCTCTCCGCTTGTAGGACCTTCTTACAAAGATTTATATGGAAGAAAAGAAGTTGTGATAATTAACGGTAAAGAGAAACACATAGTTGTTGATGCCGCATTTATCAGAAACAAGATTCTTAATCCAGGTGCTACTGATGTAAAAGGCTTTCCGCCGCATGTAATGCCTTCGTTTAAGGGTAAACTTAACTCCAAAGAGATCAATGAGATCATCGAGTATATAGAGAGTCTTAAATAAAGAAGGGGTGTATATGAAAATAAAAACAATACTCTTTAGTATTTTTTCCATTGCTTTCTTATTTTCTATTAGCTATGCGCAGACTCTTCCCGAAAACCCGCTTGCAGGCAGAATCGTTTTTGAAGAGAAAGGGTGTATCAATTGTCATTCCATAAATGGTGTAGGTAACCATGTTGGTCCTGATTTTGGAGAGCATCTCTTTTTTGGAACGGGCTATAAATTGGCAGCGTACATGTGGGATCATTCCTATAAAATGGTTCCAAAGATGAAAGAGTTGGGCGTCAAGAGGCCCGTGTTTACAGGGAACGAATTTAAAAAATTGCAAACGTATTTATATTTCGTCCGCTATCTTGGCGAGAACGGGGATATAGCAAAAGGGAAAGAACTGTTTGCGCAAAAGGGATGCAATATCTGTCACTCAATCGGCAATAAAAACAGTGTTGGAATCAGACTTGATCGGATGAAGGTTTATCCCTCTCCGCTTTATCTTGCACAAAACCTGTGGAATCACTCTCCACTCATACATGAGAAAATCAGATCAATGGGCATAACAATACCAACATTAACATCAAGTGATATCGTAAACCTTGCAGCCTATCTGCAAGCGGTAAACTATTTCTCAAAACGGGAAAAACAATATTTTTACCCCGGTAATCCTGAAAAAGGAGAAGAGTTATTCAAGAAAAAACATTGCTATTATTGTCATATACTAACAGGAACCGGTCCCAACCTTAAAAAGTTAACAATGAATAAGAGTGTTACAGAGATAGCAGGCATGATGTGGAATCATTCTGATTTTATGCAGAGAAAAGCAATGGAGCTTGACATTAAATGGCCCACATTCCACGGTAATGAAATGGCTGATATAATCTCTTACCTCTATTACATAAACCCGCCTCATGTAAGTGGCTCAGAAGGAGACGGCAGGCTTCTTTTTAAAACGAAGGGCTGTATAAATTGTCATTTTGCAGGCAACAAAATGCATGCGCCTGTTTTTACGGAAAAGAAGTATTATGGCAGCAAGAATGAGTTTTTTGCATCCATATGGAATCACATACCTAGGACAGAAGCAGCATTTTTATTGAATGGTAAAAGGCTTCCGGATCTGACAGCTTCTGATGTGAAATCGCTTTACCTGTTTTTGAAAAGGTAGGGCAGTAAGATGAATATTATTTTTCAGAGACGGGTAAAACATATTATTGCATAATCGTATTTAATACAGTACAAATAACATATATGAGATTTAAAAATTTACCGAAGACACTTATCATGAAGAACAGAAAATCAAAGCTTCAGGATAAATTAAAAATAGAGAAGACAAAGAAAGATACAAAGAAAAAATAGCACTCAATTTCAGGTTAATCGTTATCACAGATATTGACGGCACCATGCCGGATTATTATGCGTACGCTTAAAAGTCTATGGTAGAAGGTATTTGACTACCTAACAAGTACAATATCCCAATTTTATTCTCTGGTAAGCTCAAATCTTCTTTTGAAGCCGGATGGCAAATATGTTGACATAAACATGAATAATGTTGTTAAAATTGGTATCAAATAAATATATGGTTTTACCACGGCAATCAAAAATTATTAAAAAAGAAGGGTTGTATAATGAAGTATAAAACGGTATTAGAAATGTTCTGGGATAAAGTAGCTGAAAAACAGAACAAGGTGGCAATCAAATACAAAAAAAATGGTATATGGCAGGATATATTATGGAAAGATTTTGGCGAACAGGTAAACTGGCTTGCAAAAGGGTTTATTGAACTCGGCATAAATAAAGGGGATAAGATATGCATACTATCGGGAAACAGGCTTGAATGGTATTTTGTAGACCTTGCCTTATTGAGTATAGGTGCCATAGACGTTCCTGTATACCCAACAAGCACCCCATGGCAGATAGAGTATCTGATCAATGATGCTCAGGCAAAGGCTGTTGTTGTATCTACGGCAATCCAGTACAGTAAGATTATCCAGATAAAGAATAAACTCAAAACCCTGGAAGGTATTATTGTTATGGATCCGGATCAAACCTTTAAAGAGAATAATGCCATATTTGACAGGGGCGGATTACAGTCTAAGTACAAGAGGGCAGAGGATGGTATATTATCACTTGCCACGCTTATCAACAAGGGCAGGACGTCCGTTCTTGATAACGAGCTAAAGAAAAGAACAGCATCCGTTATGCCGGATGATCTCATGACGATTATTTATACCTCCGGCACAACAGGTGAGCCTAAAGGCGTTATGCTTACGCATAACAATTTAATATCCGATATAGAGGGGCTTGAAGACAGGGTTACAAAATACATGAGAGAGGGAGAGCTGTCGCTGTGCTTCCTGCCGCTTAGCCATTCTTTTGCAAGGACAGCAGATTATTATGCAATGATGTATTTTGATGTAACAATGACTATAGTAGAGAGCATGGAGCAGCTTATCCAGAATATGCAGGAGATCAAGCCCAGCGTTATGGTCTCAGTTCCTGTGGTATATGAAAAGACTTATGCGAATATTGTGGGTGAGGTAGAACGTGGGAGTACAATACATAAGAAGATTTTTCATTGGGCAGTTGACATAGCAAACAGATTTATAGATTATAAATTTAAAGGAGATAGCATACCATTACCACTCAGGCTCAAGTATGCAGTGTGTGACAGTCTTGTCTACAGTAAGATGCGCGAAAAACTGGGCGGAAGGATAAAATACTTTGTATCCGGGGGTGCACCACTTTCACCTGAGATTGGCAGGTTCTTCTATGGTATAGGTATAAATATAGTGGAGGGATATGGACTTACAGAGGCATCACCGATCCTGGCATTGAATGAGCCTGATTCTATAAAGTATGGAACAGTCGGCAAGCCGTTGAAGAACAGCACTATAAAAACAGCACCTGACGGAGAGATTCTCGTAAAGGGACCAATGATAATGAAGGGTTACTATAACAAGCCGGATATGACCGCAGAGGTCATAGACAAAGAAGGATGGTTACATACGGGAGACATGGGCTTTGTGGACGATGAAGGATACCTGCACATAACCGACAGGAAAAAAGACCTTATTGTAACAGACGGAGGCAAGAATATCGCACCGCAACCTATAGAAAATATGCTTAAAATAAGCAGGTATATAAAGGAAGCCGTCATGATAGGTGATAAGAGACCCTACTGCACCGGATTGGTATTGCCGGATTTTGAGGCATTATATGAGTATGCAAAGGACAATCATATAGCGTACAAGAGTAAAGACGATCTCATTGAGAAGCGGGAGATCCAGCAGCTTTACAAACAGATAATTGATGGGGTTAACAATCACCTCGCGCGGTATGAAACGATAAAAAAGTTTAAGCTTCTGGCGGAAGAGTTCTCGGAGGCTACAGGTGAAATGACTCCTACGTTGAAGATCAAAAGAAGGATAGCAATGGAAAAGTATAAATCCGTAATTGAGGAAATGTACCGGGATACATCAATAAATTTGTAAAAACCTGGAATCAGGTTTTTCTATTTTATCTTTGCGGTTAATAAGGGTTATGGAATCTGTAAGGCTGCGGGCGAGCAAGATATAAAAGCTGATCTATCCGATGCAATATATGAATAAGATTATTTTCCTTGATAGAGACGGAACTATCAATATAGAAAAAGGATACATAACAAAAGTACATCAACTCAAGCTATATGATCATGCAATAAGAGCTATACAACTTCTAAGGAAAATGGGCTACAGGATCGTTATTGTGACAAACCAGGCAGGCGTTGCGAAGGGCCTGTTAACAGAAGATACCTTGGAGCAGATTAATAAAACCTTACTTCGGATGCTTGACTCGGGGAATACGTCTGTCGACAAATTGTATTACTGTCCTCATCATATAGAAGCCACCATACCCGAATACAAAAAGGACTGTAACTGCAGAAAACCAAAAACCGGGATGATCGAACGTGCGCAAAAAGAACTCGGGATTGATCCGGCAGGTGCCTACATGATTGGAGACAAGGCATCAGACATAGAGCTCGCGAAAAACTTTGGAGGTAAAGGCATACTTGTTTTAACAGGTTTCGGGAAGGAGGAGTTAAAAAAGGTTGAGGATAAAGCCCTTCAGCCCGTTTATGTTGCAACAGATATTCTTGATGCCGTTGAATGGATAAAAGCGGAAACGCAGCATTCATAAATGAAACAATTTTAGAAGCTTTTTTTCTTATTATTATAGGTATGATCTCAAGGCTGGTTGGTTTTGTTGGGGATGGAGACAGCCGCATATTTTCAAAACTTGTATTCAACATAACCCTTCATTAAAAGGTATGGTAAAAATGTTCTTACGCCCCCTTTAACTGCGCTATTTATAGGACTTGTTTTCCCATCATCTATCCGTTTGCCGGGATTCATCATGGACGCATTTAATATGATTGCTAATATAACAACACCTTTTATGATGCTTGTTGTAGGGATGAATCTGACAAAGCCCGTAAGATTGCATACCCTTCCATTTCTAAGCTGTGCAAGCATTATAAAACTTGCAGTTATGCCCGGTGTGATGTACCTGCTCGCAATTATTATGAGCATACCGAATTTCCCTATGAAGATAATGGTCTTGCAATCTGCAATGCCGGCAATGATGACCAGTGTTTTTTTTGCACACGTATACGATCTTGATGAATCCCTTGAGGCGCAGATTGTTTTCGGCAGCACATTTATAAGTTTTTTCAGCCTTCAGTTTGTATGAAAAATGCTTGCATGATATTTTGTTTGATGTTTTGCTTGAAGCCTATTAAATCATAAGCAATGTCAATGAGTCCTAAAATTAAAGATGATATAATTTACTGGCTTGCCTTAAAACAGGTGCAGGGCATAGGAAATGTAATATATAAAAAGCTTATCAATGCGTTTAATACACCTGACAGGATATTCAAGGCACCCATAGAGGAATTAAGAAAGGCAGAGGGCATACCGGAATCCCTGCTTGAACGTATCAAGGCTTTTAACAGCTTCGAGGAACATGAGAAGGAACTGCAGGCAATTAAACATCTGGATGTGTCAATAATAACTTTTAACGACGAAAGCTATCCTCCATTATTAAAACAGATAAATGACCCTCCGCCGTACCTTTATGTAAAAGGGGATCTTTCAATAAAAAATAATAAGGTTGTCGCTGTTGTAGGTACAAGATACCCTTCACCTTATGGACAGACAGCTACAAAAGAGCTTGCACAGAGGCTTGTGGAGGAGGGATATACAATTGTAAGCGGTATGGCAAGGGGTATAGATTCAATGGCACATAAATCGGCAATCGACAATAAGGGCAGGACCGTTGCCGTGTTTGGATGCGGTATAAATGTTGTATATCCGGAGAGTAACAAGGAGCTTTCAAAAAAGATTATCGATCATGGTGCTTTGATAACAGAGTATTCTATCAATACACCTCCTTTGCAGATGAATTTCCCTGAGAGAAACAGAATCATCAGCGGCATGGCTACTGCTCTGATCGTTGTCGAGGCATCTCTTAACAGCGGGACCATGATTACGGTTTCACACGCACTCGATCAGGGCAGGGAGGTTTTTGCAGCGCCTGGTCAGATATATTCTATGATGAGTCAGGGGACAAATAGACTAATAAAACACGGCGCAACAATGATTGATTCTATCGATACACTCATTGAAGAACTCAACAATTTAACATCTTTTGAGGACGAAGATAAAAGACCTCAACAAGTACCGGATGCTTATGTAGATATTTTAAAATACATTTCGAATGAACCCGTTGCCCTTGATACGGTAATCTCACAATCAAACATTGAAACTTCAAAAGTAATGAGTATCCTTACAGAGATGGAACTCAATGGTTTTGTGAAACAGCTGCCGGGTAAAAGATACATAAAAATGGAGTGAACATGGCAAAAGAAAAATACCTGATTATTGTGGAATCACCTGCAAAGACAAAGACGCTCAAGAAATTTCTTGGAAATGAGTATGAGGTTGTTGCGTCAATGGGGCATATAAAAGATCTGCCTAAAACAAAACTTGGCGTTAATACAAAAACATTTAAAGCAGAGCATGTTATACTTAAAAACAAAGTAAAGGTCCTATCAGCCATAAAAAAGGCAGCACAATCAGCTTCCATTATCTATCTTGCACCGGATCCGGATAGAGAAGGGGAGGCCATTGCATGGCATATAGCCGATGAACTGCATGGTTTTAAAGGACAGATTCACCGGGTTATGTTCAATGAGATCACACGTCAGGCAGTTATCGGTGCAATCAAGAATTACGGTATACTGAACAAAAACATGTATGAATCATATCTTGCAAGGCGCATCCTGGATCGCCTTGTAGGGTATCAGATAAGTCCTATACTCTGGGAAAAGATCAGAAGAGGTTTAAGCGCCGGCAGGGTTCAGTCCGTAACAGTGAAGCTTATATGTGACAGGGAAAAAGAGCGGCAGGCATTTGTATCTCAGGAATACTGGACAATTGCTGCGGTTTTTATAACTAAGACCGGGGATAGCTTTGAGGCCAGGCTTTTTAAAGTAAACAATGAAAATATAAATATACCCGGTAAGGAGCAGGCCGACAGCCTCGTGAAAGAACTTACATCACAAAGATTTGCTGTTATCGATGTAGATGTTAAAGAAAGAAAATCGTATCCATTGCCGCCTTTTATAACAAGCACGATGCAGCAGGAGGCAATAAAAAGGCTGAGGTTTACAGCGGATAGGACAATGAGGATTGCTCAAAAACTTTACGAAGGTATAGACCTTGGTCAGGATGGTGCTACAGCATTGATAACATACATGAGGACCGATTCCGTAAGGATTGCAGATGAGGCGCTGGCAGCTGTGAGGGGACACATAGCGGCAGCTTATGGCAGTGAGTATCTGCCGCCAGGGGCATTGATTTACAAAAACAAAAAAACCGCTCAGGACGCGCACGAAGCAATAAGACCGGCGCACTTTGATTTGCCTCCCGAGAAGATAAAAAAATATCTATCATCTCAAGAATATGATCTGTATAGACTTATATGGAACAGGTTTGTTGCGAGCCAGATGCAGCCGGCGGTATTTAAACAACTCTCCGTTTTGATAAATGCAGGTAGATTTTTATTAAAAGCGACGGGAGCAACACTCATATTTGACGGGCATCTTAAGGTTTACAATGAAGAGAGGGAAGACAGCCTTTTGCCTGAGATAAAAAAGAATGATGAACTAAAACTCAAACATATAAAACCGGAACAGCATTTTACAGAACCGCCCCCAAGATACACTGAGGCATCTCTTGTGAAAGAACTTGAAGAAAAAGGCATTGGCAGGCCATCAACCTATGCAACCATTTTAAGTACAATACAAAAGCGGGAATACGTTGTAAAAGAAGACGCAAAATTTCTGCCGACGGAGCTTGGTACGCTTGTTACAGACATGCTTGAGAAAAACTTTCCGCAGATCATGGATATCGGATTTACAGCCAATATGGAAGAAGAATTAGATAAAATAGAAGAGGGTACCGAAACATATATAAATCTTTTAAAAACATTTTATGACACATTTCAGAAAACGCTCTCCAATGCGGATAAAAAGATGAAAAACATGAAAAAGATTGAAGAAAAAACAGACATTTTGTGTGAAAAATGCGGTGCACAGATGGTTATAAAATGGGGAAGGAACGGTATGTTTCTTGCGTGTTCAAATTATCCGGAATGCAAAAACACAAAAAATTTCAAAAAGGATCAGAACGGGAAAATAATCATTGTCGAGGAAGAGAAGTCCTCGGAAAAATGTGAGCTGTGCGGTTCTCCAATGTTTATAAAGCGTACAAAAACGGGTGTAAGGTTCATTGCATGCTCAAACTACCCGCAGTGTAAAAACACAAAGCCATTCACTATAGGCGTTAAGTGCCCTGCATGCGGGGCTGAGGTTGTGGAACGTTCTACAAAAAGCGGCAGGATATTCTATGGGTGCAGCGGCTATCCCAAATGCAATTTTATTTCATGGAACAGACCTGTGAATGAGGCGTGTCCAAAGTGCGGTTCAAACTATCTTATCGAAAAGTATAATAAAAAAGAAGGCAGAATCATAGCGTGTCCCAATAAGAATTGCGATTATACAAAGAAAATTGAATAGATGAAAAAAAGTATCACACCTTTAATTCAACAGTACCTTGAAATAAAGGAAAAATACAGAGATGCGATCCTGTTTTACAGGCTAGGGGATTTTTATGAAATGTTTTTTGAGGATGCAATTAAGGCGGCTCCTTTACTCGATCTCACACTTACAGCAAGAGACAAAGATGCGGCGGAGCAGGTCCCTATGTGCGGTCTGCCTTATCATGCAGCAGCGCCTTATATAAAAAGGCTTATTGATAACGGATTGAAGGTTGCGATATGCGAGCAGATGGAAGATCCGTCCTTCGCAAAGGGCATTGTAAAAAGAGAGGTAATAAGGGTTGTAACGCCGGGTCTGATCTACGATCCAGACATGCTTGCAGCGAATCAAACAAACTACATCTCTGCTATCCTGAAGAGACAGGAACTTTATGCAGTAGCGTTTTTTGAGTTTACAACCGCCGAGCTTCTTCTGTTGGAAACAAAGGATGTGGAGCAGGTTTTATCCGAGATAAGAAAGCTTATGCCAAAAGAGATGTTGTATGAAGACGGCTTTTTGCCGCTTCACATATTAGAGCAGTTTGGAAATGAGATCCCTTTTATTATTACCCCATTATCAAGAGAGAATTTTGTATGGGATACTGTAAAAGACAGATTGTTAAATATTTGGGGTACGCAGATCTCTATTGCGGGTGCGGGAGAACATGATCTTGTATTATCTTTACTGGCAGCTTTGTTCCGATATCTTGAGGATACAAAAACGCCCATAAGTAATGTTTCAATGAGGGTACTGGTGTCCTCGCAGTACCTCTATCTGGACAGCACCACGATAAGAAACTTAGAGCTTTTCAACTCAATCATAGAAGGTTCCGAGAAGGTAAGCCTTATAGGCGTGCTTGATAAGACCATTACCCCGATGGGCGCAAGGATGTTAAGAAACTATTTAAGGTTTCCCTCTATTTCAATTCTCGAGATCAGAGAGAGACAGTCGGTCGTGCAGCACTTTTTTGAAGAGCCTGTTTTAAGGAATGATGTAAGGCAAAACCTGAAAGAGGTTGGAGACATAGAGAGGGTTGTCATAAAGGCTCTTAACATGACTATTACACCTCAGGCACTCGAAAGATTTGTGAATTCTATAGACGCTGTTAAAAACATCAAATCGCTTATCAAGAAAGATATATCTCTGCTGATAAGATTATATGAAAGTATAGACACAATTGAGGATATAAAGGCTGCCATAAAAGACACTGTTCAAATTTCAGAAGACCAATCAATTCATGGCTGGTTTGTAAAGCCCGGCATTAACCGCGAACTTGATGAGCTAAAGGCTCTTGTAAAAGACGCAAAAGGCTGGATAAGGCATTTTGAGAAACAGGAAAGAGAACGTACCGGGATAGGTTCATTAAAAATCGGTTATAGCAGTGTGTTTGGTTATTACATTGAAGTTACAAAGGCAAATTTAAAACTTGTTCCCGATGATTATATAAGAAAACAAACCATAGCAAGCGGGGAAAGATTTATTACTCCACAATTAAAAGATATGGAGGTTAAGCTTTTAAGTGCAGAAGCCGATATAAAAAACATGGAGAATGAGTATTTAAAGTCCATGGTTTCAGGTATCGCAGCAGCTTCATCCCGTATACTGAAAACGGCATCAGCAATAGCAAGTGTCGACGTACTTTCAACTTTTGCGGAGATCGCAGTCAGAAATAATTATGTAAAACCCATAACAGAGGAAGAGGACTCAATAGATATAAAATCTGGCAGACACCCTGTTATAGAACAGTATATCAAAGACAATGCATTTATACCAAACGACATAATGCTCAATTCAACAAACAGGCAAATCATCATACTTACAGGTCCAAACATGTCGGGGAAATCCACGGTCATACGGATGACGGCACTGATCGTATTGATGGCCCAGGTTGGTTCTTTTGTTCCCGCATCATACGCGAGAATAGGAATCGTAGATAGGATCTTTGCAAGGGTTGGGGCATCCGATCATCTTGCAAAGGGCCAGAGTACGTATATGGTAGAAATGGCGGAAACGGCAAACATACTCAGTAACGCAACGAAAAAAAGTCTGATCATTCTTGATGAAATCGGCAGAGGGACAAGCACCTATGACGGTATAAGTATTGCGTGGGCAGTGCTTGATTATATAGCAAACGATCTCGGGGCAAAGACCCTGTTTGCAACACACTATCATGAACTTATAGAGTTTGGTCAAACCCATCCGGCGGCTGTGAACCAATCGATCCCGGTGAAACAATGGCAGGGTAAACTGATCTTTTTAAGAAAGGTTGTGGATGGAGGCTCGAATGAGAGCTTTGGCATTGAAGTTGCAAGGATGGCGGGGCTGCCCCTAAAGGTAATTACGCTCGGACGGATGATCTTAAAAAAGCTTCAGGATGGAGAGATAGATAGCCTTGGCAGACCGAGACTGGCACAAACCGATGAAACGATCCCTTTACAGCTTGGATTATTTAAATCAGGAAACTCAGAGCTCTATGATATGCTTGGAAGCATAGATGTGGATAAGATAACGCCGTTAGAGGCATTGCAATACATTGTTAAGATGAAAGAAATTATTGAAAAACAAAAATCCGGAGATAAGGTTTGAAACGGTGTAAAACACCCTATATCGTTTATGTGGTATCAATGGCAGTCATTGCTGTTGCTCGTTATACGCATGCATTAGACCAGTACCTGGGGACAATAGCTGCCGTATTGTTCCTCTACATACCAGTAATGATACTCTTCATAAAAAAGAAGTCACCGGAGTTATACGGGCTTGGCAAAAAAGGTATGCTCAGCGGCATGATTAAGGCAATAGCAATGGTTATAATCATATTTCCTCTGTACAGTACAGGTTTTTATTTTTATATGAAATGGTTTTATCATTTAGCCATGACATTATCTTTTATACATACATTATCCATACTCAGGTTTGCATTCTATGACCTATTAATGGTTGCAATACCGGAAGAGGTTTTTTACAGAGGCTATTTACAATCAGAATTAAAGCGGTGCGACAGGAAAAAATTCCATTTTGCCGGTATAGAAATTGGCGTGTCCTTTGTTATTGTAAATATACTTTTTGCATTAGGACATCTTATTGTGATTCAAGATATAGCAAGACTTGCTGTATTTTTTCCAGGACTGGTATTTAGCTGGTTGAAAGAAAAGGATTATAATATATCCGGCTCAGTAACATTCCATTGGCTCAGCAATGTCCTGTCATTCCTGCTGTTTAGTATGCTTAGATAGCCGATGTGGTATGTGCATCGCATGTGTAATCATTGGTATTAAAGACGGACATCCCTATGCCGGATTTGCCAATGATTTGTGTAAACGCTTGATAGAGAATAATTCCTGACAGTCTCAAGCGCTTCCTGTCTCTAACCGGGTGAATGTCGCGGGTTTACAAGGGACTCAAACAGCATTACGTAATCGTCCGTGACCTTGTCCCAAAGGTAAGCAGCCCTGATCCTGTCCTGCGCCTTTCTTCTCAGTGATGCATGCAGTTCTTTATCGTTAAGCAGCATGGAAAGCTTCTCCGGTAGTGAAGTGCCGCCTGTTTTGCCGTCATACACAATGCCTGCATCCGCTGTGACCTCAACACTCGAAGGTATATTGTTCACGATCACCGCATTGCCTGCCGCAAGTGCCTCGATAAGCACAGGATGGGTGCCGCCAACCTCTGAGGCAAGTACGTAGATGTATGCATTCCTCATAAGGCATTTATAGTCCTCACCAAACACATAACCCAAGAACATAATTCTTTCATTGTTAACAGACAGCGCCTTCAATTCAGCCTTGTACCCATCCGCATAAGGTGCATCGCCTACTATCACAAGTTTTTTGTTTGTTTTGATCACCCTATAAGCCTTTATCAGCTGATGGGCATTGTTCTCTGGCACAAGCCTTCCAACATAGAGTATGTACTCATCAGGTTCAAGTCCGTATTTTTTTAGTGTTTTTGTATCATCCGAGATACGATGATCAAGCTCTGTACCGTAAGGTATGAAGAAGCTTTCAGTATTGTAATGATCTCTATAATACCTTTTTACCGCCATTGAATCCGCAATAACAATATTCGGGAAAACGGTTGCCAATCTTTCGCTCGCTTTTAAAAACCATCTTGCGAAAATACCCCATTTCTTCCTTTCCCAGTCCGCTCCGTCAACATTTAAGATAACCTTGGCACCCGCGGCTCTCAGGATATAAGATACTATGCTATTCCCGACACCACATATATAAACTATATCGTATCTTTTGAATATGCCGTGCATCACGGAGAGAAATGTGTGCGTTATTGTGTCGAGATGCTTTGTGGGTATTGTAGGCAGGCTTACTATCTTTACGCCTTTGTATGAATTACCCCTATACTTTACATGCGTTGAGCGATTATAAACCGTGACATCATGACCTCTCCCTGCGAGTCTTGTTGAAATGCCCTCAACGAATGTTTCAAAACCGCTGTAGCTTGCGGGAATACCCCTTATGCCCATAAAAGCTATCTTCATAATACGGTAACGATCGTGGTACCTGTATTAAAGACGGGTCTGTTAAAACAAAACAGGGCTGTTCCATGAATCGCCCCTGCAATAGAATGCATATGTGTGTCCTCTATACGTTTATATTCAGACAGCTTCCATTATTTTTCTTGTTATGAAGCTCTATGCGTATATTTTTTTCCATGCTCAGTATTGATTGATCTCTATGTCAGAGAAAAAATAATGGATCTCGCTTTTAGCGTTTTCCATACTATCGGAGCCGTGAACAATATTTTGCTCGATATTCTCTGCGTACGCATTTCTTATAGTTCCTTTTTCTGCTTTTTTCGGATCTGTTGCACCCATTATCTCTCTTACCCTGTTAATAACATTTTCTCCTTCAAGCACCATAACGACCGCAGGTCCTGAAGACATAAATGCGGTAAGACTATTAAAAAACGGCTTGTCTTTATGTACACTATAAAATCCGTTTGCCTGTTCTTTTGTCATATTAACCATTTTTATAGCTACTGCCTTTATACCTTTTTCTTCAAACGCCGATACAACCCTGCCGATGATCTGTTTTTTCACTCCGTCCGGTTTCACAATTGATAATGTTCTTTCCACACTGCCTCCTTATGTTTAATTTAACAAACATGATACCACATTTTTATAAGCTTCCGCGCATAAATTATTGTAATCACAAGAGATACGACGTTTGTTAAGGTATATAATTCCCATGCCTTTCGTACCAAGGTATCTTATTTAAGATGAATTTTTATGTCAACAAACAGAAGAAATTTTATAATATGGTATTACACGATGCCCGGTTGCCGACGAAATCGTTTACCCATTTACGGAATAAGCCCAAAGGCATGCAATAAAAGATTCTTCCATGCAGCCCGGTTGCCAAAACTATTCGAATAAACTGAAAACTTTAGAAAATCAAGTATTCTCAAAACAGCTTGCCCCTATAAGCCTGAATGATAAACGAGCCGAAGAGTATTAAGAAGACCGAAACGAAGATAAAGAGCAGAGGGAATGTCATCTTCACTGGTGCCTCCATTGCAAGCTTTTCTGCCCTCTGAAACCTCTTTGTCCTGTACTCCTGCGACTGGATTCTCAGTGTCCTTGCAAGCCCGGACCCGAGCTCCTCACTTTGAACAATCGCATTTGTAAGTGATGTTATCTCAGGGATGTTCATTCTCTTTGCCATATCATTTAATGCCTCTTTTCTTGGCTTACCCATTTTTAATTCCTGAAGAAAATGGAACAGCTCAAGGCTCAGTATACTTTTTTTTGATTTTTCAACAACCCTGCTAACGCTGCCTGTAAGATCAAGTCCGGCTTCTATTGACAGCGTTAGCAGGTCGAGTATGTACGGGAGCTCCTTCAATACGGCAATTCTTCGCCTTTTGTATCTTTCTCTAAGCCACAAATCGGGATAGAAGAATCCGGCAATACATAGCATCAGTGCCGCAAATAATGAAAAACCCATGATAAGACTTATGATAAGCATTGCTGCTGCAAATAATTCCTTGATCGTTAGAAATTCCTCCGGTAGTAAAGACAATGGCTCGCCCGCAAGTATCAGCCGTTTCTTTGCACGAGAAAAATAGCTTTCAAGTCTGTTTTTTGGATGCAAACTTATAATAAGCCTTGAGAGCTTTACAAATAATCTGTATGAAGGGCTTTTCATAAGCAGCGTGCGATCCGACCTTTTCTTTATGCCTTCGGGTTTATCAGGCCTTTCAAGAAAGGCTATTATAATGAGATACGCACATATACCAAAAAATATGTTTGTTAAAAACAGATATAATATTATCATACATCTATCCTTATAATCTTTACTATAAAGAACGCCCCTATCCCCTCAAACACCATAACAATAAGAAGGATGAGCCATCCGATTGGATCTGTAAAAAGCGGTTTTATAAAATTCGGATCAAGCTTATAAAGCACAAGCCCAAGAGCAACCGGCATAAGCCCTATTACTATGCCCTGCATCCTGCCCTGAGAAGTCAAAGCCTTTATCTTGCCCTGAATGGTGTTTCTTTCTCTTATTGTATCCGTTATCCTATCAAACATTTCTGATAGATTTGCCCCAACGTCCTTCACAACGTTTGTTGCTGTTACAAATAACTCCACATCCTCACTCTTAACCCTCTTGGAAAGATTTATAAGAGCCTGTTCAAGCGGTGTGCCGAGTGCGATCTCCTTAATTACCATGGACAGCTCCTGTGATATCGGTGCAGGATACTGCTCTGCAACCCTTGCTATTGCCTGCTGTAATGATAAACCCGATTTTAGTGCATTGCTTATAATACCGATTGCATCAATAAACTGTTCATTGAATATTCTGATCCTTTTTTTACGAATAAATATGATCCACACCTTTGATATAAACAGTCCTAAAGGTGATACAGCAATACCTGCTATTATGCTTGATGTGAAAATGCTTACCAGTGCAAATGTAATAAAAGATATAAAGAGATTAAGATATAGAAGCCTCTGTGGTGTAACACTCATATAAAGGCTATCGAGCTCTTTTACCTGGCTTATTACCTTTAATTTATAAATATCAATACCATGCTCAAAACGGTCAATTCCCTCAGTAACAAGTATGAACATACCCAATCCTGCAAATATAGAACTCAGTATAATAAATATGATCACAGGAAAATCTCCTGAGGTACACTGATATTAGATGCCCTGAGTTCTTCTATAAACATTGGAACAAAGCCTGTTGATCTGGCTGTATAATTGATCTTATTATCCGCCATAGCCTTTGTCTCAAGAATAAATATATCCTGCAGTACTATAATGTCTCCCTCTATTCCCTGAACCTCTGATATAGCGGAGAGCCTCCTTGAACCGTCTTTAAATCTTGTTTGCTGAACAATAAGATCAATAGCTGATCTGATTTGTTCCTTTATTGCCCTTATCGGTAATTCCATACCGGACATAAGCACCATTGTCTCAAGTCTTGACAGTGCATCTCTTGGGGTGTTCGCATGCAGGGTTGTTAATGAGCCGTCATGTCCGGTATTCATTGCCTGAAGCATATCAATCGCCTCACCACCTCTGCATTCTCCTACTACAATTCTATCAGGCCTCATCCTTAATGCATTTCTCACAAGGTCTCTTATAGTCACAGCGCCTTTACCTTCTAAGTTTGAAGGCCTTGCCTCAAGAGATACTACGTGAGATTGATTTAATTTAAGTTCTGCCGAATCCTCTATTGTTATTATACGTTCATCTTCAGGAATAAAGCTTGAAAGTACATTGAGCAATGTTGTTTTACCGGAACCAGTGCCGCCAGATACAATGATGTTCTTTCTTGCTGTTATTGCTATCTTTAAAAAATCAGCCATCCTTGAAGTGAGCGAGCCAAATCTTACAAGATCATCCATCGTGTAAGGCTTTTTTGAGAATTTCCTTATGGTGATCGTTGGTCCTTTTATTGCAAGCGGCGGAATAATTACGTGCACTCTTGAGCCATCCTTCAACCTTGCATCAACAGTTGGGGAGCCTTCATCAACCCTTCTACCAAGCGGAGATACGATCCTTTCTATTATGTTTAAAACTGCCCTGTCTGAAGAAAATCTTAATAATGTTTTTTCAAGTCTGCCTTCCTGTTCTATATAGATTTCATCCCTTGCATTAACCATTATTTCATTTATCGTTTTATCTTCAAGCAGGGATTCAAGAGGACCAAGCCCCAGAGCCTCATCAATTACATCCTGGATCAACTTTGTCTCATCCGTATGATCAGGTAATAACCCGCCTGTTTCCAATTTTGTAACGATATTTTTTACGATGACTACTGCCTTTTTTCTAACTTCTCCTGTTTCAAGTTTTGCAAGATCAATATTTTTCAGATCCAGTTCTTCAAGCAGTTGTTTATGGATCTCGATCTTATGTGTATCAAGTTCTATTGCAGGTTTAGCTGTATACTCGGGAGAACTTTCTTTTTCATGAAACGGAGGTTTAGGAATTAAAATGTTTTTGATTAGAACTTCATGATCTCCTATTTTGAGTTTATCATTTTGATTTAATTTTACCGGGGCTTTTAGCTTTTCATTGTTATAAAACGTGCCGTTTGAGCTCTCCAAGTCGGCAGCAAACCAGATTGATTCTTCCATGTATATCTTTGCATGCCTTCTTGAACAAAGATGATCATCAAGCCTTATATCGGCATCATTTGCCCTGCCGATGATAATTGTCTTATCTACAATTTCTGTTTTTATAAGCCTTTCTTTATGAAAGATTTCTATCTCCAGCATTTTTAGTCCAATGGATCATATCCAATAGATTTATCTGTCTCATTGTATCTTTTTTTCATCTCTTTAATCTTTCTATCATCAATACTTCCAGGGCTAATGATCTGAGGGGTTAAAAAAACAAGGAACTGGGACTGAGACTGCTGATACTTTCTTGATTTAAACAACTCACCGATAATAGGTATGCTTCCAAGAACAGGGAACTTGGCAACTGTTTTAAAGCCCTTATCGTTGAGCAATTCGGAAAGCACGAGCGTCTCTCCTTGAACAAGGTTTACAACCGTTTCTGTTTTTCTTGTCACAAAGGCGGGCAGATTAATACCATTCGCCTGAACAGCATTGCCCATGTCTATATCGCTTGTTTCCGCATGTATTTTTAAACTGATGTTGTTAAACTCATCTGTTGATGGCTCTATGTTAAGTATCACGCCAAATTCTTTCCAGTTAACATTTGTCTGGCCAAGCGCTGATGATGTCGGAATAGGTATCTCACCCCCTCCTATAAAGCTTGCTTTATCACCCGATCTGCAAACAAGTACAGGATTACTCAAAACCCTGCCGAGATTATTCGTAACAATAAGATTGAATAAGAAGACGAAGTTGGTGAGTATTGAACCGCCTATTGAAAAAGAACCCATCGTGGGCTGGCCCTGAACAGGAGGCATTGTGCTGTTAAAATTGAACTTGTGTGTAATCAGCTGAGGCCAGCCAATGCCGATATCCTTTAAAAAACCCTTATCAACCTCCATCATCTTGACATCAATCTGAACCATCTTATCCATGCGCACATCATTTTTTTTAACAAAATTAATTGCCTGCGGATAAAGTATGATTATCTGTTTAATACGCTCGTAATCATCTGCTCTGATAGCCTGTCCCTCAAGTACAACCCTTTGACCAATCACATTTACCTGTACGCCTTCTACGTCATGCAGCAAAGATTTAATGTCTCCTGCGATAATTCCTGGGTTTTCAGCACTTACGCGAATAGAATAATCCTTTTTCTTCCCTGTCAACTGCCACATTGATAGGTTTGTTGTTCCGCTTGATAATGCAGTTATCAGGATCTGGTGTCCGCTGATCACCTTGACGCTTGCTATTGTTGCATCACCAATTGCAACTTTTGATATCTGCGGCTCATCTATGACCCTGCTTTCGCCCTGAACGAGTGTGAGTATTTTATCTGCATAGGTAGTTCTGGCAGTGAAGAACAGAAGAAACAAAATACTGATAGTGCATAAACCCAATAATACAATTTGGCCACAGGGGCGATTCAACGAATCGCCATTTTTTTGGGCGACCCGCCGGGTCGACACTGCATATTCGTTCAACGCAGTGATCAGGTTATTAACCATCTAATCACCGCCCTTTCCTTTGATAATTCTTATATTTCTCTCATGCTGTATTTTCTGAAGCTTACCTATCTTCATAATATCCTGCCATTCAATAAGAGGCATATTTTCTTCTGTTCTTATGTTATCTACATTCCTTAAAACAAAGTTCAATCTCGCTCTCTCCGATGCAAATGTGAGAATCTCTCCCTCAACAGGTGAAACAGCAAGTGTTAAGGATGAATAGTTGTATGC
>JAMCPX010000051.1 GCA_023382265.1 Deltaproteobacteria bacterium
ACCTGTGCTTACTGCCGGAACACCGGTAAGTATAAGCTATCCAATAACAAGCGTACCTTCCACATTTACCACGACTACATTCACCTATATCTATAAAGAGGACGGCATTGGTCATGGCACTACCGAGATATTCATACCGCGGATGCATTTTCCCGATGGCTTCACCGTTAATACATCAGACGGTACAGTAACTTTTGATGCGGCAACCGGATTACTGAATTATGTGAAGGGTTCACTTACCACGCATACGATTGCTGTATCCCCGTGCAATCCTTCTCACTCTGCATGCATTGTTCCATAACCATAAAGATATGTTAACCCCAAAAATGCAATTTATGGATTGATGTTAGTTTATAAATTCAGTAATGTTTATTTTTTATCAACTATGCGTGTTATTTTTAACGCATGTATCCATTTTTTATAAATTTAAAAAATACTTGAAAATTTAAATAATGGTTAATCATCAACAGCATATGTTGCTTTTTCAACATAGAGCAAATGATATGAACCGTATTAAGGGCTTATTATTGTTAATACTATTGGCCGGCTTGATGTTTTCCGGCTGCGGTTCTGTACAGCAGCCGCAATCAAGTGACAGGACACCTGTAGGTATCTATGAAATCAATTATGATGCAAACATACAACAATTAAAAACCAAATCTATCGATGTAACACCGTCTCAAGCACTTCAAAATCAATCCGGTAAAGCAGATGTATTCCAGATAGGTAACGTCGTTTATAATGGTGCAACTATTACAGTTACGATATACATTACAAATATCTCGGCAAAACCATGGACTGGTGTTGAGATGCAAACATACCGTGTAAGAGGTGATCTAAACACAACAGCTTATGGCACAGACCTTGGGACCGGATGGGGTATAAATAACCCTGTTTTCGGTCCATGGGGATGAATTTTTACATCAGGCACTGTCGGTTCAACATTTACAATACCTGCTAATGGGCAATCAGCAAATACGGTTATGGGTTCAATGCAACATCAAACAACGGTTGCCACATACGGCAACCTTTACGTAGCTGTTTATAACACCAATAATTATATAGATAAAATTACTCCTGCAGGCGTGATATCAATATATTCAAGCAGTGGCAACGGCAGAAGAGCCGTTAAATATAATAATCCACTTGATGTTGCGTTTAATGCAACAGGGAAACTTTATGTGGCTAATTCCGGTAACAACATCCTGGTAGTGCCGGCAGGCGGAGGTAAGCCATCCGTTTTTGCAACAGTAGGCAGTGCACCGGACGCGGTTTATTTCGCAAATGCAGGACAATCATGGCCCCTGTATGTAACAGTCGGCGGAGATGGAACCGTATACGCCATTGCAAACAATGGTACTGCAACATTGTTTTCGTCAAGCTTTACAAACCCAACCGCTGTTGCAACAGATGCTTATGGCAATGTGTACGTTGGTGATTGCAATAGTGGAAGCGTATACATAATAAATTCTGCTGGTACGACTATAACAACTGTCACTTCTAATTTATCATGTCCCGCGAATATGAAGCTGGATGCATACGGAAATATCTATATTTTAGATGCCGGGACAAACACAATGTATAAATATGTTCCGGGTACATGCAAGACTGTTTTTATTTCTGGTACAGGCATTACAAATGCAAATGGCGGGTTTACTTTCAACGATACATCTTCTACACTTTATGTAAGCCAGGATTCACCGACAAATGCTGTAACAGCCATCTCTCTTAAATAATTATTTACTGTATTGTAGGGACGGGTTGTAAACCCGCCCCTTGTAGACAATCAATTACATCTCAACAACCTAACCTGCGGACGGCTCATGGAATGAGGATGCGTATTCAACAGCCCTTAAAACGATTTCTTGACTTTACACATGCCGTTCGTTAATTAATGCAAAAATACGGAGGGTTAATGAAGATCGGTTTTCATAAAGATGTTTTCAAACCTTCTTTGTTAAAGTCAACCGCTGTTTTCCTGATATTCGTATTTGCATGGACGAATCTCGGGATTTATCAGGTTGTATATGCAGCAACCGCCAATAGTGGCGAGCATCAAGTAGCGAGTAGCGAGAGAAATAACAACAGAGAATTTTCTGGATTTCCCCCTGATAAGGGGGATGCAAGGGGGTTAGAAACCCTCGTCACACGCATCCGGGAGCGGGCAGAGAAAATACAGAACAGAGTACAGAAGACAGAGGTCGGACAACAATCAACAGAAATTGAATCGGAGAAGGCAGGATTCCAAAAAGAGAAATCCGAGCTTGAGCAAGCAGATATAAACATCAGAGCTCAGTTCAAACAAACCGAGCAGCGAATAAAGGGTCTGCCGGCTGTAATTCAGCAAAGACAAAAAGCATTTGAAAGAAGGTACGAAAAGAACTTTGCAGTGCTCAAAGCAAATCTTGATTCAATAAATATTGCGAAGACAAATACTCAGTTCACGGCAAGGACAAGGAAGCTCAAGGTATTTCTTGATAAGATAAAACCACCTTCACGGCATATTAAATTCAACCCGAACAAACTACCGCATAGGATGGTTCACCCCGTTAGAAAATTGACCTTTACGAAATTGGAATCTCCGGATCAAGCAATAGCAAAATCAACCGCATCTTCTAACGGGGTAAAACCCGTGTGGAGAAGTCCGGGAAAGCTATATAGTGCCTCGTCATTCCTGCGAAAGCAGGAATCCAGAGAAACAAAAGACTGGATTCCGTATCAAGTACGGAATGACAGCAATAATAACATCGGAGATATTCCCCAGTCTGTCATTCCCGTGAAAACGGGAATCCAGAACCCCATCCAACTCGCCAGCCTGACAACCGACAATCTCTTATCGTCCGCACTTGTCCAAACAATCCTGCCCCCGACGGCCGCAGACCTAACATCCACAGTAGAAGTCCAGTTTACCCCTGCAATCCTCGCAAAGGCAAAAGAGCTTGGATACAACGCAGTAAACATTTACAACTGGGTCTATAACAACATAGAATACGTCCCAACTTATGGTTCAATTCAGGGTGCAGACATGTGCCTCCAGACCATGCAGTGCAACGACATGGACACAGCAAGCCTGCTTATTGCATTACTCCGCGCCTCCAACATTCCTGCCCGCTACGTTTATGGCACAATACAGTTACCCATAAATCAGATCATGAACTGGGTAGGCGGATTCACAGATGCAAAGTCAGCATTAGAGCTGATGGCTCAAGGCGGCATACCTATAACTGGTGAAGTGGCTGGCGGTAAGATAGTAGCGGCAAAGATTGAGCATGCATGGGTCGAAGCTTATGTGAATTACTTTCCATCAAGAGGAGCACGCAATGGTCCCGGCAATGAATGGATACCCCTGGATGCAAGCTATAAGCAGTATACCTATACACAAGGAATGAATATCACACAGGCAGTGCCGTTTGACGCCCAAAGCTTTATAAACCAGATTACCTCCACAGCTACAATAAATACACAACAAGGGTATGTAACAAACATTAATGCGGCATACATATCCCAGACCATAGCAAATTATCAGGCACAGGTAGCAAACTACATTTCTCAGACAAACCCCAATGCAACGGTAGGGGATGTAATCGGCAAGAAGACTATCATTCAGCAAAACTTTCCGTACTTACTTGGTACAATACCATATCAGGTATTAGCAAAAGGCTGGGAGGCTTCAGAAGTACCTGATAATTTGAGGTACAAGATATCATTCCAGATTACCAATCCACAAACCTTACAGACGGATATAAACTATACAGTAAGTTTGGCACAGATAGCAGGGAAAAGACTCACATTGAGCTATGTGCCTGCAACCAGTGCGGATGAAGCTGTAATAGAATCTTATATGCCAACAGGCAGTTCAATAACCATCAGTTCCCTCCCGACATCGTTACCAGCATATTTAATCAACATGGTACCACAATTGATGGTCGATGGGCAGGTAGTGGCTACAGGTAGCTCTATAGGACTTGGCAATGGTGAGACTCTTACGATGACCTTTACGGATGCCAATCAATATGCTGACACAACAGCAAAGAACCTTATTTCTGGAGAATATTATGGCATAGAGGTGGATGCTGGAGGTGTATCTCAGCAACAGCTCCTTGCATTAAAGGCAAAACTTACAACAACGCAAGCTAACCTTTCTGCACAGAATTTCACAGGTATGACGAAGGATGATATCTGGGGTGATATTCTTTATACCACGGCAGCAGCTTACTATGCTGAATACGACATGATGGATCAACTCCAAGCGAAAGCAAAGAATGTTGTAATAGCAAGAATTCCATCAGACATAATAACCTCTGTTGCTTTAAATGTACGATACATGTTTGGAGTACCAACCAGTGCAAGCATAGGTGGATTAAAGATGGATGTACAGAGGAACTTGGAGCTCACGCAAGCTACAGATGGGGATAGCAACAATGTTATTCAGTATATGTTTGCCTCTGGTTTAAACTCCTCATACTTAGAGGGTAAAGTTCCAGAACAGCTATTCTCAACGCCTACTAATCCTGTACAAGGCTTATCAGCAGTTAAAATCATACAAGTAGCAAATAACCAAGGGATACCTATCTACACAATAGATCAGTCTAACATTTCTACTGTCTTGCCGCAGCTCCAGTTAAGCTCTGATGTAATTTCAGATATACAGAATGCTGTAAATGCAGGTGAGATTGTTACTGTTCCCCAGAGAGAGATTAATTTCAACGGATGGACCGGCGTTGGATATATTATAATCGATCCAACAACCGGTGCAGGGGCGTATATGATTAGTGGGGGAATGAATGGAGCTTTTGTATATATACTCTGGTGGGTCGGGTATATAATTTTATTGATATTAAAGTATCTACCATACGCACTTATGATCACTGGGGTTGGTGCTGGAATAATTGGTGAATTAGAAGTTTTTATTGCGTCATTAACAACATTAGCCAATACAATTGCAGCAGGAGCAATATATCTTTATACTGCTTTAAGAATATTAATTAAAGTGGATTTCCCTGTATATGTAATGCCAATAGTACAGGCATGTATTAAGTATCCAACTAATTTGGTAAAGGAAATCTGTGGTGCTGTTCTGCTCTTATTACGGATTTTAAAACAATAAATATGCCTCCATTAAAAGAATATCCAAAAGTAAAATGGAATGAACCTATATACTGGTTGAAGATACTCGGTGTATTTCTTCTAATCGGTATGACTCAATTAATTACTTTTCTTTATCTAAACATACCATATATAATTCCTGTACCTTTAGTAATAGGAGTACTTTTGTTATTTGCTATTGATCAAAAGCAAAAGCTTTTATCTATATCTATAAATAGTATTATATCTATTATGAAAGATATCCTTAAACCTTTGATAGGTAGTGAATCAACAGATAAACATAGTTTCCCTATATGGAATCTTTATAGGAAAAAAATTAGAAAACTTACAATCTATCTCGCGATAATTACCTATTTACCAATTTTTTTTGTTTTGTTATTTAAATATTACAATTCAAATCTCCCATATCACATTGTGCTTTATAGTCTTTTACCTTTCTATTTTTCTTCACCATATATAGACTCCTTTTACATAAAAAAGTATTTGGAAAAGACAATAAACATAGATACCTCAATTTTATCAAATGCTGCCAAAAATATTCCACCTTTTAAAGTAGAGTGGCTAAAATTCAAAAGGAGAATGATCATAGATTGGATTATTACTGGGATACTAATTTTTGTTGATGCTATACTTTATTGGTTTCATATTGTAACTTTATTGGCTAATGGTTTATTTATATTTTTATTTGCGATATTATATCCCACCACCAGACTAACAATAGATTTGAATATACAGTTTAACCGCTTTTCTTCAGCACTTGAAAAAGCAGCCGCTGATCTTTTCATAGAGAAAGATGAAGAGGCTAAATGATTACATTCTTATTACTGTGTCATAAGGGGAAATTATGAATAAAAGATTGTTATTTATAACGGTCATCTTTTTATTATCTGCCTTTTCTGCTCATGCACAGTCTACTCTAATCAACGGCGGTCTTTCATGGCTGGGAACACAATCGAATCCCGATGGCTCGCTGGGCAACCTAACTTCCACAACTGATATTACCCGCACAACAATCACAGTCATAGATACATTACAGGTTTTGAATCAAACAAACACAACACTCTATTCCAATGCTATCTCATGGCTACAGAGCCAATCCCTGAGCACGACAGATTATCTTTCTGAGCGGATGTTTACACTTTTGTCAGGCGGTAGCGATGAAGGGTTGCTTGTATCGTATATAGACAATGCAAGCGGGGTATGGGGAGGCTATGAAGGTTACGGTATAAACAATCTCGACACCCTCCTCGCCCTTCAGGCCCTGAAGTCCGTGAACTACTCCAACTTCTCCACGATCAGCAACGCCCTTTCCTATCTTGTTATCAACCAGAACTCGGACGGCTCATGGAATGAGGATGCGTATTCAACAGCCCTTAAAACGATTTCTTGACTTTACACATGCTGTTCGTTAATTAATTCAAAAATACGGAGGGTTAATGAATCTCGTCTCTCGTATCGGTTTTTATACGGTAACAGTTTCAAAGACTCAGATAACCTACAATGGCTGGACTGGTGTTGGGTATATCATAATAGACCCATCAACAGGAGCCAGTGCCTTTGAAATATCAGGTGGATTAAGTGGAAGCGGGAATACGCAGAAGAGTGATCCATTGGTGGATTTTCTTAATGGTACATTTGACGGTTCATCTCTGGATATTTTTAGAGCAATTCTAAAGTTAGCATTGGTGTCAACTGATTTTATAACTAAAGCATTTAAGATAGCTGGCCCCATTGCTATGGTCATAACAGCTATTGAAACATATATGGAAATAATGAGTGAGACTAACAATAGATGGAAAGCCGCAGCCGCTGCGACTATTGACATTTTATTAGGTGTAATAGCAGGTGCTATTATAGGTATGATTCTTACTGCTGCATTTGAGTTGTCTGCAGCAATTATTACAATTTTAGTTGCAGTTAGTATCATACAGCTGTTTGAGAATCTATTATTATATGTAATTGTGAATGCTTTATTCTATTATAATCCTCTATTTAAATACTACGTATGGGAAAGATGGAGTCAGGGATATTCAACATGTTAAACAGAAAGATTAGTGTAAAACGTAGTTATCTTATATTAGTCTGGTTTGTAATATATTGTGCAAAAATGTTGATCGGCGGTTTTTGCCTCATTGATTTGCTCGCCTTTTTTATGGGTTATCCACTTCCTTTTCCCATATATAAGAGTGATGGAATATGGTTAACAATTACATTTTTATTTATTATTACAATATGGATGTTCTGGAATAAAGCTACATTTTCACAAAGAGATTTTATAAAGTTAACAAAATATATTGGTATAAGGTTTATTAAATGGAAATTCTTCCCAAGATGGTACGATGATCTATCGCACATTTATTCATATGGATTATTAGAGGACATTCATATAGCCACGATTATAGATTCACCCTCAAGTACGTTTTCTACAATTATCTATGGTAGCAGTAGCATGGAAAGGTATAAAAAATTAGAAAGTCAGTTATTTCATTCATTTCAAAATGAAACGACGACTCTAGAAATGAACAAAGACAATACTCCATTGCAACCATCAGGAGCATTTAAGAGTATCGAATGGGGCAAGACACTTGGCATGGAGTATCTGTACGAGGAAAGCCGAATAGAGCTATTTTCTTTAATCAAGGGGCCATTTAATGTGGATGTCAAAATAAAGATAGAAAATGATGAAAAGGATGTTCCAACAACCGATTGCCCAGAGATAGATAAAGCCATCAGAACTTTGCTAAGCGATGTTAAACATTTCCATGCACGGTTAATCTTTAATAAAGATTGTTTGAGAATGACCATTATTGGTGGCTCATGGGAAGGTGAGAGACTTAGAATTAAAATCATCAAAGGCTTCGAGATATTTCAGGCGATGAACAACGAATTAAAGAAGAAATATACTGTAGGGAGCTGGGATAATTGGGATGTGAGATGGGATAAGAAAGGAAATTTCTTTTACTTAGCACCAAAGGAAGGACAGGCATGATTAGAGCAAAAAGCTGTTTGTCATTATTTGC
>JAMCPX010000052.1 GCA_023382265.1 Deltaproteobacteria bacterium
TGTCGAACACTCTTTCTTTTTGTTCTATCAGTCCCATGATCACTTTTGGGCCCTTAGAAAAGACGTGGCTTTAAAACACGCCCTTTCTATAATGAATTAAAAATTATCACAGTATTCCCCCACCATAACAGACTGTCCGACAATTGTCATTCTGAGGCGTAGCCGAAGAATCTCGTTTTTGTAACTTGCTAAAAAGATTAGATTCTTCACTTCGTTCAGAATGACAAACTTGATACTTTTTGAAATGTCGGATAGCCTGATAAATGGTGGGGCTTTCTAATGGGGTAAAAAACTTTTGCACACTGACATACTGCTGTCACTTCCGTCTGTTATCCTCGGAACAAAGGAGGATAACATGGTCTTTAAAAACAAGGTGCTGGTTGTGCTGGCAACGGTGCTCGTATTTTTGGGGTTTAGCCATTGGAGGTAAAAGGCGGAGAAACTTCAAACAGGAGCTATGAACCGTTTACAGAATTGGTCTCGGAGTTTAAAAACCTGACCGAGGTCCAGCAGGAAAGATGGAACATAAGAAACAAATGGAAGCACCTGGTTGCGGGTAAGGGCACGGTTTCGGAAGTGGAAGATGCCGACATCTTTTCTGAAATACAGGGCAATTATTACGAAGTGACTGTCGAACTCGAAGATGGTAATCGTGCTGTCATATTCTATCCCAGAACAAGAAAATATAATTGGGTCGGCGACCTGCAAAAAGACTCACAACAGTGGGTTGCCGTCCGTTTGCCTGCGTGCCTCCGCATGTCCACCCTATCCTGTTGTATACCCGATTATCCATACGTATCCTCAATAATAAAATAGACTTACTTTTTAAAATGTGTATATATTATAAAAAGGAGGGTACTATGAAAACTTCTATGGTAACGTTAAAGGGACAGATTGTTATCCCTGCAGAAATACGGCGTAAGCTTGAATTGAAAAAGGGAAACAAAGTCGCAATTATCGAGCAGGAGGGCGGCTTTCTTGTAAGACCATTATCCAAACAATACTTTGAGCAGTTTGCAGGTATTCTTCCGGATAAGGGTAAAGCAACAAGTGCGCTCCTGGAAGAAAGAAGAAAGGAGCAAAAACTTGAAGACGCTCGTCCTCGATAGTTACGTGCTTTTGGCTTATTTCGAGAAGGAAAAAGGCTGGGATAAGATAGCAGAAGTTCTGCAGCAAGCGTCCGAGGGAACATGCCAATTGTTCCTTTCGGTGGTAAACTGGGGAGAGGTATATTACATCACGCTCCGTGAATACAACGAGGAATATGCCGAAAAAGTCAGGCACGCTTTGGAAAACATGCCGGTTGAAATTGTAGAAGTAAGCCGGAAGGCGACTTTGTACGCAGCAAGGCATAAGGCGGCGGGCGGCCTTTCTTATGCGGATTGCTTTGTTATCGGACTCGCCGAGACTATCAAGGGCGCGGAGATACTAACCGGCGATAGAGAATTTAAACGGGTTGAAAAAACGGTAAAGATTCAGTGGATGTAGACACTGAATCTTAAGGTGCTGTGAGTTCAATAATTTCAAAAACTCTTTGAAGTCTTGCGGTAGTGAAGGAATAGCCATAAATTGTCTGCCGTATAAGTTCTATTGCACGCAAACGTTCTTCAGGCGACTTGGATAACCAAAAATCTCTGTCGTCAATGTCGTGATTAAGTGTACCGACAGAAAAAGCCGTTTTGTCTACTTTAGAAAATATATCGAACTCTTTCATATTTAAATAATAAACCAATTTTTGTTATTATACAAGCAGAGTATAGGAAAATATATTTTCCCCACTGACATACTGCAGTCAGCGGTTTTGATTGTCCCGTATTGATAGCAAAGGGGGACGGGTGTAAATGCTCCAAATAAATATGGTACGGTGGCGAGGATAATCTTTTTAAGACCTTTTTCTGGATTCCCTAATGTCTTTGATGATCTTTTCAATCTTAATATCTTTTAGTAGCTTCTTGTGCGTTTTAGTGTAATCGCCTTCCCCGGTTTCGTATAACAGTATGAACTTAGTTGCACCTGCATAGCCCAGTTCTTTTACCAGTGCATTCCATCCCTTTGTTTTTATGTTAGCTAAAGGTACACCCATGTTATTTCTTCTCCTTTGCGATAAATTCAATTATGCCCAAAACTTTTACTTTTATTGAGTCCTGATGTGTTTTATATAGTCTTACTATCTCATCATCACAGGTAATAAAGTAATCAGCCTTACACTTCTCAGCTAATGTAATATGTAAGGCATCCATATCTGATAGTCCATATCTTTTTAAAGATATTACTCTTTCAACATCTGAATCATCCACTCTGACAAGTTCATCTGCTAATTTAAAGTATGAGTGTATTCTGTTTTTCCTTTCTTCATCGGGGTTTATATTATTCTCGTAAATCAACGCTTCCGACACAACAATAACATAATCCTCTTTTTCTATTTTATCTATGAGGTAAATGAATGCGCTTGTCTCTAAAGCCACCCGTTCCTGCCCCTGAAAATCAAAAGGCCTATTATACACGCACGAATCCAAATATAATTTCAATTTCATACATTGATTTATACCATCTATAGTAAACAAAGTAAAACCGGAAATTAATGAGAAGGTTTTTTGTTAAAAACCGGAGAAATCATATTTTCTCACCGCTGACATACTGCTGTCACTCCCGTCTGTTATCCTCGGAACAAAGGAGGATACCCGTATGTCTTTAAAACAGAAGACAGTCTTGGTGTGTGTTTTTTCGCTGCTGTTTTCTTCATGCGCCACAATTCAAGAAAGCACAAAGAATGACGATGTACTGCTGAAGGAATACACGGTAAAGGAGAATACTGGTTATCAGTATACGGTCAGTTATCAATTTAGGGACTCTGCCAAATTCAATGATGTATCGGTAGAAGCGTCGATAAAGAAGTATCAGATGTGCGAGACAGAGGATAGGGGTATTTATGACAGGACAGAGATTACGGAAAGGAGGGCGGTTTATGAAAAAGGAATAGTTAATGAGCTTAGCAATAATTGGTCCGGACCGGGCGATCTCGGAGATTGTTATAGTATTGCTTCAATCTATTCTCTTATAGTAGGCATAGGAATTTTACTCTTTCCGGTATGTATCACGGACTCTTTCAGGGCAATGGACTCGTCCCGCCACATAGGAGAAGTTACGAAAACAATTCAATCTTCTGAGCCGAATAGGTGCGACGAGGTATCTCCTGGCGGAACACAAGTTACCCTGACGTTAAATGACGATAAAACGTTTACAAAAAGTGCCGATGCTTCGGGGAATGTAATCTTCACGATAAGCGAGCTTGGTGAATCTGCGAAAGAGTTTCATAATACATGGGCAAGCTTAAAGGCAGAAAAAGTCGAGAAGGATGTATCAATACCTGAAACTATTCAATATCATTGGATTGATAGAGATTATGAAATAGCTTTAAAACAGGACACAGTGGATGGGTATCAAACGTTTTTACAAACGTATCCGCAAAGTAAATATACCGATGTAATAGCATCCAGGTTGACTAAACAGGCGCTGAGACAGGCAGAAAAAGCAGTGCATGAAAAAGATTGGGAAGATGCATACAGTTATTGGAAAATCGCCAAAGGTAATACAGAAACACTTACAAATGGCGAGAAAAAAGAATTTGATAGAATCGAGAAGTTTTTAAAAAATAACATAGCATCTAAGGATGAGGCGTATGAGTTTTTTCCGCCGGAGCAGTTTAGGTATGAGACACTGGTAACAAACCCATGGAGTTTGATGGGTAAATACATTGAGATAGAGGGGATTGTATTCCAACGTTTAGGCGTCGGTTCGTACTTAATAAGGTTGGGAGGGACATATATGGTATACGTTGATTATTTGTCAGTAAGTGGTAACCAGCTTATGAGAGAGCTGACGGGTGGTGGTATTCCGAATGGTGCACCGGTAAAAATTCTGGGCAATGTCGTGGGCAGTAAAACCTACGAAACGGCTATTGGCGGCACGAATACCGTGCCATGGCTGTTTGCAAAATGGATTGAGGTAGAACAATGAAAAATAGTTACGAATATGGTATGACAAAATAAAAAAGGAGGGAATAAAAATGGCCGACTTTAATTTTTTTAGAGAATTTAGACACAACATAGAATCTTTATCTGAAGTAAATAACGATTTAATTGTAAAGTGGGCTGAAGTTTGGCAGGAGGAAGGTATTCCTGTTGGTACAACTAATGGATGGTTGTTGGAAATTGTAGTTGGACTTCAAGTACACAAACGTATAAACAACGTATTAAAAGTAACAGAGAAAACTTATACTTGGAAGAATGGCGATAGGGTGAGTAGTTTCCGTTATTGGAATTTGCCTGATAATAAATATTATGGCTTATCACTCATTACACAAACTTCCACATATTGCAAATGCATTTTCGGGTTAGCAGTGATATTATCAATGATACAAGTTCTTTACTTCATCATAAATTGTACCCATCTTGTCGGAGGGGCAAAAATAGCTTTGTTAACCCAATCAGTGTTAGCTTGACATATAGGCACTGCTACGCCATTTCGCTCATATCCTATTCCTAAAAAAAATCCCTGCACATAATATATACCTTTCGGTAATGGAGGCTCATAGATGTTTAGTTGTGGATCGCTTATTTGGTACGCAGTCTCTGTTGTAAAGCTCCCACCCACAGATATGCTGAAAAAGTTGCCACTGGTCATAATACCCATATTGTTAACTGAGCAGCATATATCCACATAAACTGTACACGTTATTGGATTGCCCTTATTATCACTGATCCCTACCACAGCAGGGAGAGTACAACCAGTTGTCCATAATTGTTGAAGTTGATTTGATATGTTTGTAACGGTTATTACAAAAATTATTGGCTCACTTTGCGAAAAGCTTGTAACTTGTTCACCTGCAGAGTTTGTTAAAGATATAGTAGTTGTAAGCGGTTCATTTTCAACAGTATCAGTAAAATAAGAGGCATCAAGGCATGAACCTGCAAAATTTGTAGTCGTTATGATACTTCCTGCAGGTTGCTTGTTTTGGGGGAGTGAAGACTGCCTGCATCCTCCCCCATCTTCTCCCATACATACGATCCCTAATATGATGGTTAAAATTAAAATGCTCTTATAAGATATTACCATCATTGCCTCTTTATCTTTCCATCTCCTGAATAATCTGTCTGTAGGTCATTCCTTGCCAGTGATTTAAGTCATCTTGTTCCCATTTTGTAAGTGCATCCTTTAATGATTGATCATTTGTCAAAGCTTTTATATTTTCTGCAAATTCATATAATTGATCTGCTTGCTCTTGTGTTAATTGTTCATTAAGTTCATCAGTATCATTGTTCTTCTGATAGGCGGTTATCACTGTTAGCGCTTCTCCAAGCAGCGTTTGGGCCTGCTGCCTTATGTCGCTATGCATTGCTATTATCCCTGTAACCTCTGAGGTGTATTGGTAATATGTATCTATCAGCCATTTGCCCTCCTTACCTTGTCCCATTGTCCTATCTCTGAATGCCCTCATATTATCAAGCTCGCTTGTCTGTGTAGGGTCGGCAGCGGTACTCGCCGCACATGGTTGTGGTGTAATAAATTTACCACCAAATACCATCCCATTGTCATCGCCTACTGCAAAATATTGGGATGTAAATGCTATGGATGATTTAATTGCACCTGTTGTTGTAAGCATAGTAAGTCCGCTGCCTCCCAATGTTGAAAAGGCATATACCTTGCCATCATCCGAGCCTACTGCAAGAGCTACATCATTTAATTGGAATCCTCCATTTAAGCCCTCAAAAATAAATTTTCGTTCCACACACTCCCCTCTTATGCCTGATTAGCCACGTTTTAGCTTGTTTATCAAGCAAATCCACCGTCAAATTTCATGCTCCAAGCCCCAAAATCTTTTCTTGCCCCCAGATGAGCACCGCTTCCCCTTCTTTTAAAGACACGTATCCCTTCGCTTTATTCCCTTCATACGACAGTATCTGTTTATTGT
Organism: Deltaproteobacteria bacterium; assembly: GCA_023382265.1. Classification (NCBI taxonomy): domain Bacteria; kingdom Pseudomonadati; phylum Myxococcota; class Myxococcia; species Deltaproteobacteria bacterium. Next base: position 5,972 of record JAMCPX010000052.1, read on the forward strand.
TATCCAGGCGAAGGACAGAGCCGGCTTATCTTCCTCATGATGCCTCGCCATATCCATTCCTTGATATGGACCTCCGCCAGAAGCATGTAATAATACCGGGCATGTCGTATGAGCCTGCCCCCTATCTTGATCAGCTTTACCTGTATCGTCCGCAATGACCAATCTTGTATCCCCTCCGGTAACACCA
>JAMCPX010000053.1 GCA_023382265.1 Deltaproteobacteria bacterium
TTTTATCAAAATAATATATTTGAGAATAAGAAGGTTTGTGTAGTGTAATGGAAAATTTCCTGTTTTAAAAGGATTATACATCTAAATAAGGTATTTTTGAATTCTGAGCCAGCTGCAAAAGCTGGACAGTTCTGGGTGATTATCACAAAAAAGCACGTTTTGGATCAAACAGCCTCATAGCGATCAGTGTTTTTGCAGAAGGATATGACATTTTCTTAAGCTCGCGTGCTATCTTAAGAACCCAGCCTGTTTTTTCCTTTACTACCTTAATATGTGCATCAATATCCATACTTTCTTTATATGGATATCTTGTAAAGATCAGTTCATCATGCTCATCCTTTTCAAAAACCCCCATATCGGATACAACTGCTTTAACCCGTTTACCGGGTCCGGTTATATAAGAAACGTTTTCTACAAATCTCATCTGATTTAAAGGACATACAACAATGCTTTCTTGCGCCCCGACTGTAACATCATTTCCTCCACCCGAGCCGACAAGAAATATACCGTCGCCTACCCTTGTCGAATTGATATTACCGGTTCTATCAACCTGTCCAGCACCTACTATACCTATGGTCCTGTTAGCATACCCCCCAACCATCAACCCAAGTGCTTCAAATGCACCAGTAAGATTTTTGCATGCCGGGATATTGGCGAAATTGAATATAAATGGATTGCCGGGTCTCGGATAATATCCGTAAAATCCTACCTCCGCGATAAGCTCTATATCAATACCTGCTTTTTTGAGTCTTAATGCAGATAACCATGCCGCAAGGTTTGAGTTGCCAATACCTGCAAGTATAGCCTTATATCCGTTAGTCTTTATCTTCTCATCAAGAATATCAGCTGCAACGGCTGTCATAAGCTCATATTTTGAAGGTTGATCGGATGCTGAGATATCATTTATCGTATCCTTGATTTCATCTGCCCATGATAATGGCTTTGATTTACCCTTTAAATAAAGGAGCCTTTTACTGCCAAGCTTCAGAAGGTAATCATCGTGGTCTTTTAAATCAGTTATCCATTCCCTGATCCATGAATTTAAAGTATCTACCGATTTTGCTGCCTCTCTGAAATCGAGTATAAAATCATAATCTTCCGAGTAGCTGTCAAAACCGTGAAAACCGCTTTCAGCCATACCGCTTGGATGCGCACCAAACTCCATAGGAATAACAGCTTTAACAAGATAGGATGGCAGTCTTGATAGGTGTGAATACTGCCTTATTGTATTATCATCCACTATGTGTTCTGCAGATAAAATCACGCCGTTCTTGCTCGCATAAGCACCATAGAGATCCTCGGCATAGGGCGGCGTAAAAATGGCATGCCCTGCCCTATCAGCGGCAAATGCATGATATATTGAAATATCGGGATTAAGGGCTTTAAGTAAACCAATCTGTTTTGTTCTGTCGAATGGGGAATCTATACGTTTAAAGTCATCGGTATTCTCTTTCTCCATCGTACTATTAAGTATTGAATTAGAAGGCATAAAACCTATACCAAGTGCGCCTGCCATGAGTCTTAATGTAAATGTTAAAATAGTCCAGTTCTCTATCTCAACTTGCTTATTTAAGTACATGTTCTGAACAACGATGTTGGGTGATGGAGACGGATAAGGATCACCGGCGTAGGTTGTTATAACCTTTTTGACCATGCCAAGATGCATCATTGCTATAACGTGATTTATTGCCCCAAGTGTTATAATATCAAAATTAGGTTTTGACTTATGGAACTGTCTTATAAGTTCATAAGATAGTCCATAAGGTATGGCATGTGTTATGCCGAGATGTATTGACATGCCAGGCTTTATAAAACGGTTTATAGCATCTTGAGGTGTCATAATCTTATTTTCACCGTCAAGTGAAGGTATTTCATATAATGAATCGATTACACTTCTTATGTCCTTACTCATAAAGCTTCTCTTTGATTAATAACCTTCCATATCTTGTTGACCGTAAGTGCTGTTTCAGCAAAATCACCTGAATTGTCTATAACAAAGTCAGCCCGTTTTAACTTATCTTCAATAGGCATCTGTGCGTGTATACGATCGGCGATATCCTTGTATGTAAGTTCTTCATTCCTATGATGAATACGTTTTATTTGAATATCCTGATTACACGCAACAACAATAACAGGTTTTAACCAGTTTTCTGCTCCCGTTTCATATAACAGCGGTACATCAATTATAATAACACCTTCCCTGTCTTTATATCTTTCTATTACTGACCTGATCTCTTTGAATACATAAGGATGGATTAATTGCTCAAGCCATTTTTTTTCTTCATCGTTCTTTAAAATAGTCCTTGCAAGTCCGTATCTGTCAATTTCATTATGTCTATCGAGTATACCTTGCCCGTATCTCTTTATAACCTCGGTGTATCCATTCCGGCCAATGGACAGATACTCCTTGGCGATCTTATCTGAATCAATAACCAATGCGCCAAGTGATTCAAATATCTTTGCAACGGTTGACTTTCCGGTTCCAATCCCACCTGTAAGTCCAACAACCTTCATAATAGAAACTAATTATTTTGTATTGATTGGAAAGTCAAGAAAACAATCGCAAACCCTGCTCTTGGCAGGTTCATTGAGCTTGTGTACTGCCAATTGCCAAGTGTCCCATCTGTCATCACCTGTCATCACCTGTGCATACTCAACAGAGTCTGTGATCAGGCTGTCCGACAATTCAAAAAGTATCAAGTTTATCATTCTGAACGAAGTGAAGAACCTAATCTTTTTAGCAAGATACAAAAACGAGATTCTTCGGCTACGCCTCAGAATGACAATTGTCGGACAGCCTGCTAAGTCTGATGAAAATCCATAAGTATTCATTAACCTTTTCCTTAAATCCCACATAGCTCCTCTTGCCGGAACTGTCTATAGCTATACCAAATGGCCGCTGCCTACACTTGCAGTATTGCTTTACATCACGAGCAGAGTTCACATTTCACCGGTACATAAATACTGTTAATGATGTCTCCATTTTCATCGAGGATAAAAATGTTTTTATTACTATTTGGTACACTTCCCACCCAAACAGTATCATCTAATGGTGATATCGCAATATAAGTGATGCAATTCAAATTTTTGATAGTTAATTGTTTAATTACTTTACCATAGGGATCGAGCACATCTATTTTGTTATTGCTCCCGATCCATACATTCCCTGTTTTGGGAGATACAGCCATTGTTGATGCATAGATATCAAGATCCTTCTGAAATTGGACGGTGCCATCTGGTAACAACGCAAGTACGGTTGTTGTAGCAGGGTTCCCCATCCATATATCATTTGTGACTGGATTCACGATTATCCATTTTTCATTTATACCGCCACAATCTATCTGATATGGCTCAAAGGACTCTACAATATTAATAGGATAGGGCCCGTATACAAGTCCGGTAAATGAATATCCGGACAAATAACCGGGTGACCATGCCCATATAGTACCGTTGATGGTCGAGATAGCAAGTTTCACATAGACAAGCACGTTAAAAGACGATATGGAAGGTGGGGGCAACGTATATGATGTTAAGGTTTGACCGCTTATATTTAAAGCTTCCAACTCCGGAGTTATAATCCCGGTACTGGTATAATTCTGACCACCTACCCAACCTATATCCGTGGATGCCGAAACTTTTACAGATGTTAGCATAGGAATATCTGTGGTTATTTGTGTTACAAGATTATCTTGTGAATTGTATATTGTTAACATAGTGGAGCTGTTTCCGGAACTGTTAGTGACTTCCCATATATTACCATCATTAGAGATATCTATCATATCAGAATACCAGCCTAACATATTTGGTATCATTTTATTAGCTATTATATTCCCCTGTGGATTAATCGCTAAGAGTTGAGCCATGCCGAGTAAATATGCAGTACCATCAACGGAAAAAATGATTGAATGTGGCCCACATGGACTACAACCTTGGCCATTGGTTCTTGAAGACAAATTACAACCACTGATCAACAACACAGCAGAAAGGCATACAAATATACTTAACAATAAATTGTGTTTAGTGCCACTTCGCATATTTCGCTACCTCCAATAAGATAGTAACTGCCAGCAATAAGAATATGACCTCTATTAACCAGCTATTGCCCTTATCATATGCTATCGTACATCCACCATTGGTCGGGTTTGGCGACCATATCAACATCCATTGCTCCCCGATGGTTGCCGATGAAATCCAATTCCCACTGGTATCCTGTGTCATCAGTCTTTAGTAAAGTTTGCCAAATGATAATGGGTTTGATGACGCAGCAATTCCGCTCATATCTCCAAGCCGTATTGAAATGGTTCTGTGTAAATTGTTGTATATTCCTTTGTTATGGTCATTGTTCTGTGATGTTTTTAAGCTGCCAGTAGATAAAGAGCTATTTACTGTCTACGGTTTGAAATGACCTCCATAAACAGCAAGCGGGATAGAATTATCTTTGTTCCATACCATGTTCCATGAATTGCCATAAACGTATTTATATGCATTAAAGTAAGAAACCTGGGAAGATGTCGGATCGTTTGCCAATGCTTTACCGGAAAATAACAATAGCTCCACAACCAACCCCAAGGCCGCGCACTCGATTATCTGTGTGTGAAACACACTGTTAAAATGCTTCATATACCATCCTTCCTAGTTAATTGTTTACACTTCAAAGCCCCTTATTGGGCTTTAATAATTAAAATCAATTTACTTTCAGAGGTGGTTAAGGTCACATTCAATATTGGTTATTTATAAAACATAAGAAACTGGAATTATCAATTGGAATTTTTTGTCAATTAACTCAAAAAATGCAATAATAAAATTTGTTCGTTCAACCCTATCAGCAAGCAGGGTCAGAGACAAGCAAGTCTTGAAATATAAGAAATAGTTTATTATAAAGCCATTATTGGTAACACTATCTTCAAGTACTGCAACAAAGAAGGGTAACAGTTTATTGTAGCTGTTCTTCGCAGTGCCGTCGTGGGTGCACAGCTTATGGATATAAAATCAAATATTACTATTAGTAAAATAGTTTTATAACCCATAAGCCATATGACTTCAGCCTCTCGCTGAAACGCATTTTCATGGTAGGCAGTTTTTTATTTACCGTAATAGCCTTTCGTATAGTAATTCCTATAATAATAGCTCCCGCGGTTTTCAATGTGCGTTAATACCATACCTATAATCTTTGCATTAATCGCGGTAAGACTATTTATATTCCTCAATATATGCTCTCTTGGGTATCCATTCGATTTAACAACAAATAGCACGCCGTCTACCTGCGAAGAGAGTATAACAGCATCTGATACACTGCCAATCGGCGGAGAATCAATTATTATATAATCAAATTTATCTTTTAGAAGTTCTATAAAATTCCTTGAACGGGATGAATCAATCAGCTCTGCAAAATTCGGAGGCTGTGTCCCTGTTGGAAGATAGTGAAATGAGTTATAACCCGTTTCTCTGATAATATCTCCGATGTATAAATTGTCATCCACCAACAGCTCAGTATACCCCGGCGTTTGTTCTCCTTTAAAAACTTTATGAATAGTCGGCCTCTTAACATCAGCGTCAAGTAACAATACCTTTGCCCCGACTATTGATAAGATATAACTAAGACTTGTTGCTATTGTTGTTTTGCCCTCGCCTTCACCTGTTGATGTAATCAGTATTGTCTTGCCAGTTTTGGTTACAAAAGAATACTTTAGATTTGTCCTTATCAGCCTGAGAGCTTCAGAAAAAGGTTGTGATGAGGCACTGTTTAAAACCCCTATCAATTTTTCAATACCGTTCTCTTTAAGGGCATCAATATAAGGCACAGCTCCTATTATCGGATATTTTATGAATTTTTCTATGTCTGTCTCGTTTTTGATGCTGTTATCTATCTGATCCGCAATAAGTGCAGACGCAATTCCAACAATCGAGGATACTATTAAACCAAACAAAAACCAGAATAAAAAGCCTGCCCCTGCCCGTGATAATGGTCCCTGTGCATACTCAATGATTGATGCCGTTGGAAGGCTTATCTCTCCAAAGATATTTACCTCTTTTAGCTCCTTCGTTAACAGGTTGTAGAGATCTTTGCTAAGCTCCAGATCCCTCTGCAGAATGAGATACTTTATTTGTTTTCTGTTTGCCTCCAGCATTGCCTGTTTCATCAAATCAATCCTTATTTTTAGAGCCTTGAGATCATTTCGCGTCTGTACAACAAGCGGATATTTATCTTTATATTTTTGCAGTAGGTTTGTAAGTTCTATTTGCAATGATACATATTTTGTCTCAAGTTCTGAAAGAGCTTTTGTTCCTACATTCTCCGTTGGTGATCCAAGAAACATTACCTCATCACTACTACTGTTGGACTCCTGCTCTTCCACATACTTGATAAGCTGCAACTGGGCTTTTTCTACTTTATTCTTAAGTGAAGATAGCTCACCCTGCAGCCATAAGGTTATGTTACTTATATTTTTCCTCTTCTCTTCATTAATATATTCAATATAGCCATCAGCTACAGCATTAGCCGCTTTTACAGCATACCCTGCATCTTTAGATTTTACCGAAATTGTAAATATTCTTGAATCAGCAAGTCTCTCAATTGTTGTATCCATTTTAAGCCTTGCAATTGCTGCCTGGGAATCACCAGCATTTGAGGCTATACCCATCTTTCTAACAGCAAGAGATAGTACCACATCACTTCTGATAAGTTCAATCTCGGTCTGAAAGTAAAAAGGCTGTGGAGCTTCGGTCCTATTAACACTATTGAACTCCGTCTGTTGTTCCGGTTCTATAAGTACCTTTGCACCTGCTACGTAAACAGGGGGAGTAAGGACGTATGCAAGCATTATCATTAAAAAAGTAACAACGAATGTCAATCCGATAAGCAATCGTTTATTATACAGAATCTCTATATAATATTTTAATTCCTCTCTTGTATCTGCTGGTGCGGTTGACATTTTTCCCTTAGCCGTATTTAAAATAAACTCTCGGGAACAATGATCAAATCGGATGCTTTAATATGCATATCTTTGTTTAGATCTCCTTTATCCATGATATCACCCATTTTTAGGTGATAGACCTTTCTTTTACCATTAACATATCTTACCAGCATTACCCCGTTCTTTTTTGCGTAATCAGTAAAACCCCCTGACTGCAGAATGGCATTTAAAACGGTATACCCTTCGTGCAGTTCATAAGCGCCAGGAGATTTGACTTCTCCAACAACATAAAACAGATTGAGTTTTTTCTCATAAAATCGGCTGGTAATATTACCCTTCTCTTCCCTTGAAACGTAAATTATATCTCCTGATTTTATAATTATATTTTGGGTAAGATCTCCATCAACAAATAACTTTGTTATATCAACCTTTATATGTTTTAATGTGTCAGATTCACGCCGCAGTATTGATACATTATCCCCTGCATTAGATGTGGGGCCGCCTGCTTTAAGCAAAATATCAAGCAGTCTGCTCTTTGTGGTAAGTGCATAAGTGCCTGGCTTCTCAACTTCACCAAGCACATAAACCTTATGGCTGTTGTAAGTTTCAACATAAACGGACACGCGTGGGTTTACAAGATAATTTTTACCAAGTTCATCAGTGAGTAATTTCTCTATTTGAACAGTTGTAAGCCCATTAACATAAATATCTCCAAGTAAGATATCTTTTATTGTGCCATCCTCTGATACTGTTGTATTGCCAGAAAGATCTTTTTCCCCAAAGACTTCTATGTGTAACACATCGCCGGGACCTACGGTATATTCACCTTGTGCCAGGAGTCCCGGAACAAATAACATGAAAATCATAAAAAAAACTATAACCGATCTAAAAAATACCCGCTTTGATACCAAGTAATATCCTTGAGTCATTATATTTATTGCCTGTAGATGATTCAGTTGTTTCTCCATAATAATAATATGTAGCAAAGATCTCCGACCATCTCAAGAATTTATAACTTAAACCAATATCACCACTGATTCCGTTTGTATAGTAATTATAACCGGCATATTTAAGCTTTAAATAGTTAGCATCACCATTCAATTTTATACGTTCTGTAAGGTTATATGCAAATAAAACACCCGCTTCAATCTGGGAATAATACCTTCCAAATATATCAAAGGTTTTTGATCCGTTTATATACACATCTGTTTCAAGCCTTTTATCAGGCTTATATGCCAATTTTACATCGTACACATTGCCTGAATCTGTATAATTTGTAAATCCTATTGACTCGTATCCATAAGTTGCATCAAAAGAGAGCTTTGACCCATCCGATAGCTCCATTTCTCCATAAGCGATTTCCTGATCTATGGTCCCTATAGATGAGGGTGTAAATACCTGTGATATATACTTATAACCGGCTTTAAATTTCGTATAACGGTTTACTATCGCGAATGCACTTATCTCCGGCTCATTTACCGTATAATTGATACCAAGAGAGCCGGGAAAATCAACCATTATAAAATCATATCTGCCGTCAATCCCGATCCTCTGTGAGAACATTAGTTTGTAATATACATAAGGGTTAAGATAATTTGCCTGTGTTATGTTAGTAGCTGCAAATGTAGGCAGCCGTGGAGATATAGGAACAATCGTGTATGTATCAAGGATACCAAATTTTAGATTTTTTACAGGATAGAAATTCAATGAAGCATTAAGATTATTGTAATATGTGTTGTACATAGAAAACTTGGCATACCTGACATAGGTAAAAACGTAATTTATGTTTAGATCACCGCCAAACCTAAAAGGCAAAAGTAAGGAAAGTCCCGGCTGGACATAAGTGATACTATCACCTTTGTGTGCAGATTGTCCTCCTGATTCAAGCACATTAGAGTCATAAGCCTCGCTCAAGGAAAGATACGCACTGTATAATCTGTTAGAGTTTCCTTGCTCCTGAGCCTCTACTTTCACCGGTATCGTTATTATTAAAAATAATAACAAAATCCCTCTGAGAACTATATGGTCCATACCCTATACCTTTGGCAGCACAATTAACACAATCTACCTGAGATCCCTGCCTATGATCAAAGTAATATCCCAGCTATATGCACCTGATTGAACAAGCTCTGGCATTATTTTTAATAACCCTCCTATGTGCAAAGCCTGCTCATAATAATATGGTTTATAATATATGATTGATCTTGGTTTTATGCCCCTTTGTACACTCACATTCACTACGTTGATCTTATTTTTTATCAGAGTAAAACCAACCATAGTTGATGCATTCTTATTACCGCTTGCGTTGAGTATTGAAACCTTTGCAGGAGGTACTTGAATCCTTTGCTGAACAGGCGTCTGCTGTACTTGAGGAGCTGGAGCAGCAACAGCTACCTGCTGCTGAGGAGGCGGTTGAGGTGTCATCATTACCCTGGCAAATATCACATTCGGATCATACCAGCATACCCTTTGAGGGACATGAGCCCTTGCACCAATGCCATCATATAAGTCATCCAAAAGTGATTCTACGCCGTCCTGTGCCACATTTGTTAATGGTTCTGTACCGGAAGCAAGCATACCCGATGCACTAAAATTACCCTTACCCGACCATATCGTCTGACCTGTTGCTGTATCGATGAGTGAAAGGCTAAAACTCGCTACAGGGTCTGCACCCTCTGTTGCTATGCTCGAAGGCTTGTACCTATACTCACTTACGGTTCCTGCAAAAACAGCCTGAACCCCGAGTATCCTGCCTATGTTAGCTGCATTATCCGGTGCTATGCCATTGGGCATGTAGATGCCTCTTTCTTTTAATACCCTTTCTACCTCCATTCTATCCATCACATCAAATCCGCCCTTGTGCATCACCCCGATTGATAATATATCCGCAATAATGTTACCTGCATCAGGGTTTTGAGAGGTATTTTCAGGAGGTAAAACCGCTATACAGTTTATATTGTTTACGGTGTAAGAAGGTAATAAAAAATTAGATGTTGTTGCCTCTGCACATCCCGTAATAAACATTAAAAAAGCAATAAAAAGAGCTTTATACCTCATTATCTTACCCTGCTATAAAAATCGTTCACCGCTTCTGTGACTGTTTTTTCTATTGCTGTACCTGAAGAATCTTCTTCTGCAAATGATCCAGCAAACACGATATTCCCGGTTCCGATATCAACAATTTTAATATCCACTCCTGCTACCGGTACAGTTTTTGTTCCATCCGGTGCGAGTTCGTAGCCATACTCTGTAACAGCACCGATTATAACAAAATTAACTCCCAGCAATTGTCCAACCTTTTGTGCAATCGATCTATCTACTGTTGAACCTGCTCTAACACCCGCCGATAACATTGATTGTGTAAATGCGTTCCTTCCGATAATCCTGAAAGTCCCTGTTGAACCCATCACATTACTTACCGTATCAGCAACGCTGTTCCCTACATTTTCTGTTTGTGTTAAATTCTGGAATGGGGCAACTGCAATACTTGTACCACGGTGTAATCTAAAATGATTCTGCCTGTAAACAAGCTCACCGGCTCTTGCAAAACCATAAAAAGATAGTACTATAATACTTGTAATAACAATTTTTTTCATAAGATTAGAATTCAAACGGTTTCATAGGACTTATCGATTCATGATATGTTCTAAGCACCTTCTGTGAAGGTAATTCAGCCTCCTTTACGGGCATACCTGATAAAAATACATTGTTGCTCACAGGTTTTTTCTTTTCCATTGCAATCAGCATATTAAGAGAATTCAGCGCAATGTCAAACGGAACAGCTTCATAAGCAAGCCCCATATTAAATCCAAGTGCTCTCATAAGTGCCACACAACTTTCTTCTGTGCTGTTATGCCTATAGATTATAAATCCTGTAGGCATCTGGCCGGATACAACCTTTAAAACGGCTATATGCTGTCCTTGAGACAGATTTAATGTTTTCAGTTTCAACGGCACAGTTTTTGGACCTATTGCCCCATAATTAATCACGACTGAATTATCTACTACCACATATCCCTTTGAACTGCCTCCGAAGGTTAAACCAAGAGTAACATCGGGATCCGATGGCAACTGAAATGCGAGCTCCCGGATATTCCCATTGCCGCTAACATTAAACGGGATCTGTGAAACAATAGGAAGCTGATTATAAACATCCATAGACATAATAAGGGTTTGTGCTTCTGCCCCATAGTCAAGTGTCTCATTTGCCACCCATCCGCCTTTAGGCTGTATTGCCGGAGATGCAAAAGAGCTTAAATAAAATGCAGATATAGAAGAGCCCTGCGGTATTGTAATACTAATTCTGTGCATGCCTCTTTTCAGGATGTACATACCCAGGTCCTGATAATTCCATCCTGCAGATACCTGAGAACTTACAGTATCATTATCAATTGTTATCATTAATGGATTTCCATAAACATAAACAACAAGATGATACCTGCCTGAGTGCTGGATATTTACGTTATAAGTTAACGTATCCGGTATTCTGCCAAGCCTTGTTGCATAATGATTAAGTTCCACATTTACAAAGTATCTTCCGGAAAGCAGATCAAAATAATCCATTATAGATGGCTGTAATGGTATACCATTCTGTTCCCATCCAAGTCCACGCACAAGCCCTACCGCCCATGCAGATTGGCTTACATATTGCTGACCATACAAAGAAGATGTATAAGCAAAAAACATTATGGATAACAGTGTAACATATGTCAAAATACGTTTCATGAACTAAAAATAGAATTTGTCTGTTGATTTGTCAAGAGATACTCTGTTTTTGCGGAGTGATCCTGAAACCCGGCTAACAGAATCCGGTGAAAGGACGAACTCGCATAATTCCTGCATATTTCACTTGACACGCGCCGGAGACGTGGTTAATATATTACTATATCGTGATAAAGGAATACAAATATGCTGAAAGATTTTATCAAAACATCAAAAGCATTATCGGATGAAACAAGGGTGAGGATAGTGAGCCTTCTCATGCGCAATGAACTGTGTGTGTGTCAGCTTATGGAGATACTGGGCATGGGACAATCAACGGTATCAAAGCACCTTGGTATTCTCAGAAATGCGGGGCTTATCGAGGTGGAGAAAAGAGGTACATGGTCGTTCTACGGGCTTTGCCGGGACAAGGCAAACAGGCATAATCTCGACTTCATCCGCATTCTTTCGTCTTTGCCGACAGACGATCCTTTTATACAAAATGATGAAAAGAAATTGAAAAAGGTAAACAAAAAAGGTCTGACGTTTTGTAATACGATAGAATTGGGCAGGAGGATCAGGGAGAGGAGTAACCATGCAGAGTAAAAAAATAGCGATCTACGATCCGGCAATGTGTTGTTCCACCGGACTGTGCGGCCCGGTGGTAGATCCGGTGCTGGTAAAGGTAAACGATGCCGTCCTCGCATTGAAAAAACAGGGTGTGGAGGTGGAAAGGTTCAACCTTTCCCAGCAGGCAAAAGAATTCATGACGAACAAAACCGTGGCCGATCTGCTGCATAAAAACGGCAAAAAGGTGTTACCGGTAATTATAGTGGACGGCTCTGTTATTAAAACCGGGGCATATCCATCATACGAGGAGCTGTGCAAGGTTCTGGATATTGAGCCGTTGCAACATAAACCAATGACGCTATCACTACAAGGGGGAGGGTGAAGCTTTCAGCCAATCACCCCGACGACCCAAGCCCTGCTTGGCCCCGTCAAAGGGGAGGAATAAGATGAAACCTGCGGCAAGACCGCAGGGAATTTAAGGATAAATATTAAAACGAGGAGGATGAATGTTTACGTTAACGGACAAGGCATTGGAGAGATTCAAAAAGATTCTCAAGGATCAGGGAAATGAAAGTTACGGGATCAGGATATTCACCGCAGGCGCAGGATGCTGCGGCCCGTCTCTCGCTCTGGACATGGTGGAACAGGCCGAGGATGGGGATATAACCATCGAGAAAGACGGCTTGAAGATTTTTATCGAAAAAGCAGCGGATGCGACGCTTGCAGCGGCCTCAATGGATTTCTCCGAACAACGAGGCTTCGTATTAACAGGCGTGGAGGAACATTCGTGCGGAGAAGGTGGCTGCGATGAAGGTTCCTGTGATGAAGGATCCTGCGATGAATGTGATGAATAAAATGTGAAGATGGATGAATATGATGACAAGATATTTGTTTTTTTCAGGTAAGGGCGGTGTGGGTAAAACCACCATGGCATCGGCAAGCGCCATTCATTATGCCATGAACGGCAACAAAACATTGATAGTGACAACAGACCCGGCTTCTAACCTTGCGGATGTTTTTGAACAGGAGATAGGACATAAGATAACCCCGATCAAGGGCATACAAAATCTATGGGCAATGGAGATAGAGCCTGATAAAGCAGCCAAAGAATATAAGGAAAAGATCATTGGTCCGTATCGTGAGATTATGCCGGAGGATGTCATAGCGTCCCTCGAAGAAAACCTCAGCGGTCCCTGTACGACCGAGATGGCTGCATTCGACCGGTTTATAGATTTTATGGAAGGGGATGAGTACGATATTATCGTATTCGATACCGCACCGACTGGACATACCATACGGCTGCTTCAGCTTCCGGTTGACTGGTCCAAACACATACAAGAGGCTGCAAGCGGCAGCGGCCAGACGTGCCTTGGTCCTGTGCAGACCATTCAGGACTCAAAGGATAAGTATGACAGGGCAACCGCACTATTGAAAGATACCGTTAAGACGACATTTATATTCGTCATGCGGCCTGAAGAGCTTTCCCTTTATGAAACGCAGCGTGCATCCAGAGAACTCGAAACGATCGGGATCAATTCCGGCGAGCTTATCATAAACGGCATATTGCCGGAAGAGGTGTGCGGTATCGGATTTTTTAGAAAGAAATATGATGCCCAGCAGAACATAGTCCGTAAGGCTGAAAGCATCATCAATAAGCCAAAACAATACATGCTCTTACGGGACAATGAGGTAAAAGGATTAAAAGCCCTTCAATCGGTAGCCGACGAGCTGTTTAATAACAGGAAGCCCTCATTCCACTTCGGCATAGAACATGGTGAATCAGCCGATGTCTTATTGGAGAAGCCGGACATCGAAAGCCTATGGCTGCCGGGGAACACACCCCGCACAGCAAAAAGTGGAGCCCCCCTCTTTACGGAGGGGATGACGAAGTCCCTGTTTTTTACGGGTAAGGGCGGCGTCGGGAAGACGACCATTTCTTGCATAGCTGCGCTCTTCAATGCACAAAAGGGCTATAAAACACTTCTTGTTACCACTGATCCTGCAGCACATATCGGCGAGGTTTTAAATGTAAAGGTTGGCGCTGAGCCGGCAAAGGTTACCGATAACTTATATGCTGTCATGGTTGATCAGAAGGCAGCATTTAAAGAATACAAAGAAAAAGTGCTGGGAGAGGCAAAAGGAAAGTATTCGGATGATATGCTTGCAGCAATGGATGAAGAGTTGAATTCACCGTGTACCGAGGAGATGGCTGCATTTGATAAATTCATACAGTTCATAGAGAGCAATGACTACCAAACGGTCGTATTCGATACTGCTCCGACAGGTCATACGCTCCGGCTTCTTGAACTGCCGTTTGATTATGCAAAACAGGTTGAGATGATGGCAGGTACCGGGGATAATCTTGTAGTTAAAGACGTTGCCCAGAACAGGTTTAAAAAAATTATACAGACTCTCAGGGACCAAGACCGTACTGTCTTTGCGTTTGTTCTTTATCCGGAATCAACGCCTATTCTGGAGTCATACAGGGCAATGGTTGACCTCAGGAATGCAGGCATAAATACTCAACTTATCGTTGCAAATCTGATATTGACGGACAGGGTATGCATCAACGACTTTTTCAAGAACCGGCAGCAGATGCAGATGAAGTACCTTGCTGAGATAAAACAAAAGTTCGATTTGCCGGTGCTTCAGTTCCCTCTGATGCAGGATGAGATCAAAGGGTTCGATCTTCTGAAAAAAGCTGTCGCGATACTTTAAGGGAGAGGCAAACCATGCTGAAGATAATGTTCCTGTGCACGGGTAATTCGTGCAGGAGTCAGATGGCAGAAGGCATTGCAAGGGCATTGGGTAAAGGATTGATAGAGCCATGCAGTGCAGGTGTTATGCCTTCGGAGATACATCCGAAGACGATTCAGGTTATGAAAGAAATAGGAATTGATATCTCCAACCAAACATCAAAAGGCATAGACGAAAACCTTTTGAATGCGATGGATATGATAATCACACTTTGCAGTAGTGCAGAGGCAATGTGTCCTATGACACCGCCGCGGATAAAGCGCATCCACTGGTCAATCGATGATCCAAAAACAGCCACCGGGAGTGAAGAAGATGTCCTCAATGCCTTTCGTAGTGCGAGGGATGAGATAAAGAAAAAACTTGAAATGCTTATTGATGAGTTAAAGCGTGTTCAGAAGATTTCTTGAGAAATTGCACAACTTCAGGCTGCTGCCGGTCTTTGTGATCGTAAGTATGGCAATCGGCATCGGTATCGGCAGGTTATACGGGATTTCCAATTTTGCGCTGACGCCGCCGATTGACGCCATCAAAGCCATAGTACATGGAACATACGCGTTTAACCTTCCCAACACCCTTGCACTCGGGATCGTTATCGGTCTTTTCATGATGATATATCCAGCGATGGCAAACATTAAGTTTGAAGATCTCGGCAAGGCTGCCCGATCGCCGAAACAGCTTCTCATCGTAATGTTCTTCAACTATGCGATAGCCCCATTCTTTATACTTTTGCTTGCAAGGATTTTTTTGGGCAGTGAGCCTGACCTTTACACAGGTCTTGTTTTGTATGGTCTTGCGCCGTGCATTGCAATGGTGATTGTGTTTACCTACCTTGCACAGGGCAATGCTCCGCTTGCAATAATACTCGTAGCCGTGAATTCCATCATTCAAATGCTGCTGATCCCGGTCTACGCAAAACTTCTGCTCGGCAATGTCAATTTTGATGTCTGGGTTGTTGGGGAGAGTGTGCTGCTGTATCTCGGTGTCCCGCTTGTCGCAGGCATGCTGACGAGAATGTTGGGTGTAAAGAGGTTTGGAGAAGTGTGGTTCAATAAACTGAAATTTTATCTGGATACCTTGTCCATCGTCGGGCTTCTTTTTACCCTCATCGTCATGTTTGCCCTGAAAGGAGATCTGATCCTGAAGAAACCGTTTTTCATAGTGCAGATGGCAGTTCCCATGGTCCTGTTTTTCTGGGTGATGTTTGTCGTGGTTTATCTCGTGAGCTGGAGGCTAAAGTTGAATTACGAAGATTCTGTTGCGGTTGCATTCAACTCCACAGGCAGGGATTTTGAGATAGCCATTGCAATAGCCATAACCGCATTCAACCCGACCGTTGCACTTGCAACCGTCATAGGACCGCTTATCGAAGTGCCGGTTATGCTTGTGCTTGTCTGGTTCGCAAAGAGAATGGAATTGAAGCTCTTTGGACAGAAAAAGGTTGTTTAACATGCGAAAGATACCGGCTCGAACAGTTACCATCATAAGAAACAGAAAGTGCAGGAAGAGCGATATTGTTGTCCGCTTCCTCGAGAAAGAGAAAATACCATTCAAGGCATTCTATCTTGGCGAGGACAGGATTGCGGATGAACTTGCCCGGAAGTACAGTATCCTCTCGTCGCCCGGCATTATCATAGGCAAGAAAACAATAAACCCATACGATCTTATCGCACGATGCAAGGTGAAGGATCCTGCCTCAGCCAAAAAAATATTCGAAGGGCTTCTTTATGGCTCTATAAAAGATATTCCAAGGCATAAAGTAAAGGAGTGAAAATTTATTGTAAGATTATCAACGAAAGATAAAGAGAAGCCATTCATCCTGATAGGTGCTGTAATAGTTGGAATCATCATTCAGAAGTTTATCGGCAAGGCGATTCCGGCTCTCATTGCACTTACCGAGATTGGAGTTTTCTTCGTTATTCTCTCAGTGATGCTACCTGTTGAAATAAAAGACATCAGTAAGGCATTCAAGAGGTTCAAGCCGACTATTATCGTTATCCTTATCAATTTCATTTTTATTCCTGCTTTTTCATGGATCATGGGCTGGTTGTTTCTCAAGAACTATCCTGACTTCTGGGTCGGCGCAATTCTTTATACATTAACACCCTGTATAGGATGGTATCTTATTTTCACTGATCTTGCAGAAGGTGACGTTGCATGGGGAATAGCACTTCTGCCATGGAACATCACGCTTCAAATTGTCCTCATGCCTCTGTACATGTACATTCTGGTTGGCAGAGTCATACCAATCGATTTTCCGGTCATTGCGAGGAGTATTGGATTTTTTCTGATTGCACCTTTTATTGTTGGCTACATAATTCAGAAGACGGTCGTAAAAATGAAAGGAAAAGAATATTTTATTGGAACATTCAAGAAGGTAAACAGTGAATTCAAATTGTGGGCACTGGTACTTGTTATACTCAGCATGTTTGTATCACAGCCTTCAATAACTCTTTCTGACGCGGGACGGGTGGGACTTCTGATACTCTTCTTGATCTTTTTTTTCCTCGCGCTGTTTATGCTTGCACTTTTAAATGGAAAGCTATTTAGCCTCGGTTATGCTGACACGGTCACGATGTCCTTTACCACGACTGCACGCAATTCAGAAGCAATTATAGGAGTTGCTGTAGCCGCTTTTCCTGGTCATCCACTTGTTTATCTTGCCATTATCCTTGGACCGATCGTAGAGCTTCCCATGCTTCTTGTAATTAGTAGACTTCTTTTAAGTCTTAAGGAAAAACTCTGGGTAACAAATTAAATGATACCGTTACTTATAAAAAAACAGTTTTAAGGAAACGATGGCTATATCCTCTTTTGAAAGATATTTTTATTTCTTAGTACATTCTAACATACTGTACTTGACATGTCTTGGATTATGGTTAATATATCACTATATCGTGATATAGGAATATAAACGTTATACGGAGAAAAAAAGGAGAATAAAATGGATGTAGCGCAACTAAGAGAAAAAGCAAAAGGTATTAAACAGGAACTTGGATTAGACAGTTATCCTGTTGGAGTAAAATTTATCTTTGATAAGACAGATGATGTTTTAGATTCTGCCACAAGATTACTCGGGTATAGATACTGCCAGGCGATTATGAAAGCCAGGCACGGGGAACACGTTACACTCGATAAAGAAGGCATTACCTGTGCTGCAGGAACAGCGGCTTTTGGATTCAAACCTCTTCCCCAGGCCTTAAAATATGGCAAAGGGCTTGTTGGTTTTGGAATAACAAAAGAAGAAAGTACAGGTGTTGAGATGTTCAGAGGCATGACTACGTTAAAACCCGGCGAGCTGAAGAAACTATATCTTTTCCCTCTGGAAACAGCCGTTATCGAGCCTGACATCGTTGTGATAGAGGATGATGTCGAAATATTAATGTGGGTTTCTCTTGCTTATCTGAACGTAAAAGGCGGTAAGCGTGTTGAAAGCTCAACCGCAATATTACAGGCTATCTGTGTTGATGCGACGCTCATTCCATATAAAGAAAAAAGGATGAATTTAAGCTACGGCTGCTATGGCTGCCGGGATGCTAATGATATCAAGACAGGGGAGACAGCCGTTGGATTTCCCTTCGAAGACTTTGAAAAGGTGAGTGAATATATTGAGTATCTTTCAATAAAAGCTGTTGGTAATTCAAGGAATAAAGGTGCATACGCGCAGCTTATGAAAAAGGAAGCAGAATTTATAGCACGTTGAAATTAATAACCATAAAAAAAGGAGAAATGAACATGCCGTGGATCGTAGGTTATCCGAGGGATAAGGTTAGTTGGTATCCAATAATTGACCCGCAAAAATGCTTAAAAGACAAATGTGCCATCTGCATGAATTGCGGGCAGAAGGTGTTTGAGTGGACCAAAGACGGTCCCAAAGTAGTGAACCCGAACAGTTGTGTCGTGGGATGTACGACATGCGGCAATCTGTGCCGCGGAACAGCTATCAGCTTTCCTGATAAAAAGGAATTAAGACTGCTCTATGCGAAAGAGAAGATATGGGATAAGGTACATGAGCAGCTTGAAAAAGATGGAAAGCTGAAAATTGTAAACCATGAACAGGCGGCTGTACCCTCTCAAACTTAAGTTTTTCTGGTTAAGGAAACATGGGCGTAGCGAAGCTACACCCATGCCTTCTTCCAGCACACGGTACTTATCCTTTATATTAAATATGCTTGATACGTAGGGTTTGATATTCAGCTTGACGAATAGTGAGCATATGCTTATAATTAATTATAAAGACTTAAAAAAAGCCCTAATTAAGGAGGTGAATTATATGTATGGACATGAAGGTTGCCGTCATGAAGGCTATGGCAGGGGCATATGGGAAAGCGGGCATCAGCATCACAGAGGAGCAGGCTGCTGTGGAGAAGAAAGGCATGGGCATGAGCATGGATATGGGTTCAGCCGCAGGTTCAGAGACGAACTGTTCCCGTCGCGGGAGCGTTTGCAGAAAACACTCGAATGGCTGAAGCAAGAGAAATCGGATTTAGAAAAACGCATAACCGATTTAGATGCCTTGCTCAAGGGCAGTCAGAGTTAAACATGCTGTTGTGAATAGGAAGGGGAGTGGGTAAATAAACAAACCTTCCTACTACTTTTTGAAGTAAAATAAAATATTATACAAATATGAACAAAATCTTACCACAAGACTCCTTCTCTTTGGAGTCTGTTCCTATCATTCTTTCGGCTGTACTGATCAAACGGGTAAATATTCTTAATATAGTCTTGATAGGGGCAGTTATTTCAATATTCTTGTTTTGAGTTAATATAGGGAGTGAGTGGGTATTGGGGGGTGATTTTAGCTGGAGTGGAAAATAGGGCAGTTCCAATTTTATAAAGATGTATCATAGAATTCTATAATTTCATTTTTACATCAAGCATAGGCTTTAAAACCTTTGGCATATGACTGATAAATTCATTAAATTGAGTAACAAATTCAATATAAGCATCCACATCTACTTTGCCGTTTTTAAGAAACGGGTTTTCCCATCGTGAGCGAAGAATTTCAATATCCTTTTTAAAGCTTCCAGATTTTGCAAACTCTAGAAGTTCTTTTTTTGCCTGTTCAGAAAGTCTCATTGCTCCCCACTTTCAAATATTTTTTTGTATAAATCTTCCATCTCAAAAATCTTGAAGTATTCTCTCACTAATTCCATATTGAGCAGATCCCTGTATAGTGATACGAGAACTTCTATATCAGCAATATCTATTTTTTTCTCTTGAAGGATTATTAAAAAGAGACTGGAGTTTCAGTCCAATAATGTCCTCGGGTAACAAAGTCTTTATTTTTAATTTACCTCCAAAAATATCTTTCGTCCCTGCCCTCTGTAACATTTCAAGGCTTACTTTTCTAAAAGCATGGATAATATTTATACCACCAAATATTTTCATGGACGAAATATATTGTGAAACATTCTCAGTGTGATTATACCGTTCATAGCTCATATCAATCATAATATTATGGACTGCCTTCATATCATCCTTGTTTACAAGAAAATCCAGATCCACGGTTGATCTTGAACCACCCCATAAGCCCATAGCAAAACCACCGGTCAAAGCATAGCGGATATTATGTTCGTCAAAGGCAGTTAATAGTTTTTCCAGAACAAGTTTAAAGTCCATTTAAGTATATCCTTAACCATAACATTTAAATAATGTATACAGTATCAAATATCTACTATATTATCAATAATCCTTTCCTATTTTTTAAAATAAATATTTTATGGTAAATGAGTACCACAATTGGTCTGCTTAAGATATCGGTTGAAAATAACTTGACAAGATACTTTTAGCTCGTTGTTAAAACAGAGAGAAAGGGTTCCTTTGTTTATTATGAATTGAATGAACCCGCTCTTATTAATTTAATCAGGCTTACGAATCAGCTTTTATTGGAATTAAATGAAAAGAGCAGTTTGAAAGTAAATACGGAGACCAAATTTTATTTGACCTTTCCGGTAATGATGAAAAAAATGTTTGAATTAATGAATCAATCTAAGGAGGAATAAAAAATAATAGAAAATAAAGGCGGAATGCCCGGAATACCAATGATGGGGGGATCAGGAAAATGATGGGGAACACGGATGATTTTGACCCGAGAGAGATGTGTCAAAATGTTTTAAAAACAGTTGCCGAAATATCGGAAACGTCATTCTATGCTTCTCAGGAAATTAGAAATATATTCGAAGAATGGTTGGCAAGCGTGGAGGAAGAGATATTCGAATTCGTTCATACTGAAACGGAAATAAATCTTGATAAAATAACCAGCCGTTTCAAAATATCTAAAAGCGCAGCTAAATTTTTCTTAAATCATCTTGCGGCTTCTGGGAAGATCAAAGCCGAATTTAATGATAAGTCGAACAAGGATGATGAAAGATGATGAAAATAATATTTAAATCGATAAAAATCTGCTATTATAAAAAAGGAGGTAAATCCAATGTGGGGACCTGGATATTTTTGGTGGGGAGGCATGTGGATCTTCCCAATAATTATGTTGATAGTAATAGTGGTAGTGGTTTTTCTGATTTTCGGTCATAGGAATTTTAGACCGCCCTGGTATGGTTACAATAGGTTCTTCGACGATCAGGGAGGATCGGAGACTGCCCTTGAGATATTAAAGAAAAGATATGCAAAGGGCGAAATCACAAAAGAGGAATTTGAGCAAATGAAGAAGGATATTTTAACCTGAAGGTGCAAAGGTAAGTTGCCTACGATTCATTCAGAAACAAGCATTCTTTAAAGGAGAAATTATAGTTGGCAGCACACAAGCTGTGTTTTACTTTATAAAGTAATTGAGTATTTGAGCAAAAATACAAATAGATAGCTGTATCCTGACAAGGGATAGAAAGAGTTATGCTTAAACAAAAGAATATAGATGTTTGTAGAGTCGTCTGCTTTAATAAGAAATTGTTAAAAAGTCTATCAGCCGGGATGCGACAGCCAGCTTATATATAAAAGGTGGCTGACATATTTTCCATAGCGGGAGATAAAACGCGGTTGAAGATCCTTTTTATTCTCTCCGGAGAGAAAGAACTCTGCGTATGTGATATTGCAAATACACTTGGACTGACTATTTCAGCTACATCACACCAGTTGAGGAAGCTGCGTGACAGAGAAGTGGTAAAATACAGAAATGATGGAAATATGGTTTATTATACACTCGAGGATAAGCATATAGAAGAGCTGTTAATAGATACATTCAAACATGTTAGATCCCTTATGCCGGATATCAAAAAAACAATAAAGCACGGAATACAAGCATGATAGACAGGGAGATTTTCAATAAGATTCATAATGAGATAGAACAGGGCATGAGACTTCACAAGTGCAGGAAGTGCGGATGAGATCATACCTGTTATGTATAAAGGGTCAATGCCGGAACAGAAAAGCAGCGTTATTGTGTATGGAAAGATTTAAAGGATACATCTGGATAAACAGGAGCAGTAAGGCTGTCTGTAGCTCAGACAAAAACTGCAATTGTTCAACCGGGGAGTAACTCTCCTGAAATTAAGTGGATGAAGATTGGACATTTTACCGGACGATTTGACAATTTTATTTTTTATGCTTTATATTAGTTGCAATATTTCTAAACTATGAAACTTAGTGAGAAGGATAAACGAATATTTCAGCTTCATGCGGATGTATCCTTTAAATCTTTCCATACACAGCGGCTGGAGATATTGCATATACTGAAAGGTAAAGAAGTGTCTGTACGCGATATAGTAATGCAGATGGGGATATCAAAGGCCAATGTCTCGCAGCATCTTGCAATCATGCGCAAGGCGGGAATTTTAAATACCAGACGAGAAGGATTGAATGCCTATTATCGTATTTCAAGCCCGAAAATTGCAAGGGCATGTAATCTTATGAGGGAGGTCTTGTTGAAACATCATATAAAAAGAGGGAATTTGCTGATGAATCAGGTGCAAAAGGAGAGATTATGAGTGGACAAACCATAGTAATCCTTGGAGCAGGGGTTGGCGGGTTAATCGCCGCCAATACATTGAGATTTCAACTTGGACAGGAACATAGGATTGTTCTTATAGAGAAGAATCAGGAACATGCTTTTGCACCATCGTTCCCGTGGGTGATGACCGGTTACAGAACATCATGGCAGATCACAAAGAACATTCACTCTCTTGTACGCCATGGCATTGATATGGTTATTGAAGAAGTAACCGCTATTGATTGTATAAAAAAAATAGTTACGACAAAACAAAGATCATTTGATTATGATTATCTTATCATAGCACTTGGTGCGGATCTGAGATCCGAGCTTATTCCCGGCTTAACGGACAACGCACATACGTTCTACACCTTGGATGGAGCCCGCAAGCTGCATGAGGCGCTCAAAAACTTTAAAGGTGGAGATATAGCACTCGTTGTAAGCTCTATGCCATATAAATGTCCAGGTGCGCCTCACGAAGCTGCTATGCTGATTTCTGCTTTTTTCCAGCAGAGCTCACAAAAACAAAAAGTAAACATCCACCTCTTTACGCCTGAACCGCAGCCGATGCCAGTTGCGGGCATTCAATTAGGTAAAGCTCTTAAACAGATGCTTGAATCAAGGGGCATAAAATTTTACCCCTTACATAAGCTTACATCGGTTGATTATTCGCACAACGAACTTATGTTCGAAGGCAAAACCCCGGTCCATTATGATATGCTTGTTGCGATCCCTCCACATCGTGCACCGGTAGTGGTACTGAATGCAGGGATTACAAACGAGGCGGGCTGGATACCGGTTGATAGGGATACTCTCAAGACAAAACATGAGAATGTTTTTGCCATAGGTGATGTGACAGCTCTCAGTATCCCTGGCCGATGGAAACCCGAAGTGCCCATGACACTGCCAAAAGCAGGTATATTTGCCCATAGAGAGGCTGAAATTGTTGCCGAGCAGATTGTTTCCGGAATAAATAAAATAAAAAAGACAGAATATTTTTCTGGTATCGGTTATTGTATCATTGAAGCTGGCAAAGGTCTTGCCGGATTTGCATACGGAGATTTTATGGCAGAGCCGCATCCGCAGGTTTTGCTCCGTAAAACCGGCAGGGAATGGCATATCGGCAGAGTCCTCTTTGAGAAGTGGTGGCTGTCTTCCTTCAAAATGAAACGCCGTATCTTCCGCTATATACTCAATACGGGGGCAAAGATACTTAAGGTGCCTGTTAAGGTATAGAGACGA
Organism: Deltaproteobacteria bacterium; assembly: GCA_023382265.1. Taxonomy (NCBI): domain Bacteria; kingdom Pseudomonadati; phylum Myxococcota; class Myxococcia; species Deltaproteobacteria bacterium. The sequence continues at coordinate 24,124 of JAMCPX010000053.1, forward strand.
TTCATAAAATGAAGGTGAACAAAATAATGTATTTTAAAGAAAATGAGAAGGAGGAAGAATGAAAGTTTTAATTGTTCTGAATGATGCCCCGTACGGGAACGAGAAATCCTACAATGCTCTGCGGCTTGCGATGGCTCTTCAGAAGGAGCCTTTTAATATACAGGTAAATGTATTTTTAATGGCAGATGCTGTTTATTGTGCACTGGCAGATCAGACAACTCCACAGGGCTATTACAACATAGAGCGCATGGTAAAATCTGTCATAAGTACAGGTGGAAAGGTTAAAGCATGCGGAACGTGCGCAAATGCCCGGGGTGTCTCAAATCTTCAGCTTGTCGAAGGGTCAGAGATCAGCACTATGGCGGAACTCTCCCAATGGACTGTCGAAGCCGATAAGGTGTTCACGTTTTGACGAAAGGGCATCCGGGACCTGGCGGTATTACATAAAATGAAGATACGCGAAAGCGGGATGCCGGAACAGGAAATGTGGGAAAGGTTCTTTGATCCCCGCAGTATTCTTTTGACTCTTGGTATGACTTCCCAAACAGGTGATGTCGCGGAATTTGGATGCGGTTATGGGACATTTACTTTGCCCGCAGCCCAAATAATCAAAGGAACAATCTTCGCGATAGACATCGAGCCTGATTTAATCAGTGTGGTTGGAGACAAGGCGAGGAAGCAACATCTGAATAATATCAATCCCGTTCTGCAGGATTTTATGACTGACGGCTCGGGGTTGCCGGATGAAAGCGTGGATTATGTCATGCTTTTCAATATCCTTCACCTTGATAATCCAGCAGTACTGTTAGCCGAAGCATGGAGGATTTTGAAGCAGGGAGGCATAGCAGGGATTATCCATTGGAATCATGATCCTTTTACACCCAGAGGCCCTTCCTTAGCCATTCGCCCGAAACCGGAAGATTGTATGCAATGGGCACAGAGTGCCGGATTTCATAACCCGATCCGGTATGACTTAAAACCGTATCATTACGGTATCACTTTCGTGAAGTAGAAACAGAGGTTATGACTTTCGTTTGCACCATCTAAACTTTTTTTGCGACGATAGAATGAAATCCAGCGTTAGTATGAACACCTTTTTGTATTTTTTTATTTATAATCATAAGCGATCCTGGAGGATCAAACAGAGTTGACGTAGAGTCTGTTACCGAAAAACCGGTTTTGATGAGGATTTCAAATAGTTCTTCCTTTTTCCAGAAGTATGCATGCCTATAGAATACATTCCCCGAAGCCTTTTTGTGTTCATAAAAATCGCCCCATCCTGAATTTCTCAGGATCAAGCCCAGAACAAGCATACCTCCTGGCTGGAGAACCCTGTTTACTTCTGCAAAGGCCTGATGAGGGTTATCGAGAAAACACACGGTTACTATCATAAATACGGAGGAAAAACTGGATGCCCGAAATGGCAGTGACTCGGCAACGGCCCGCGCGACCTGTATGCCTCTTTTCTTTGCATATCTTAGTACATGTGAAGAAGGATCTATGCCCAATGGTATGCCGAGCGAACGTGCAAACCTGCCTGTGCCGACTCCAATTTCCAAAGAATCGGCAGGGATCTTTTTTAAAAGATTTTTTATGGATTTCAGCTCAAGGGCAAATGCACCGGCACCAAAGCGCCTGTCAAACCAGCTATCGTACTCATGTGCTTTTTCTTCAAAAACATCCCACACCATAACCGGAGTATATGATGCGGAAACGGGAAGTGTCAAACGAACGAATCGAGTCATGTAAAATCTAACCATGGAGGGTATCATCTTGTCATGTAAAAATCTAACCGAAAGATACAGCTTCAGAGATGGATATTATAGTCTGCCTTTGATAAAGGAGGCAGGTTATGGGGT